>JABMRZ010000469.1 GCA_013202315.1 Candidatus Tariuqbacter arcticus
GATTAGGATTCCAACATACATAGAACAACAAAAAGTATTTACGCCTCTTCCGGACATAGTCCCGGACGAGGCGTAAATACTTTTTGTTGTTCTATGTATGTTGGAATCCTAATCCCCGCTCCAAATCGGGAAACTTCAATGGAAATAGCAGGATGATTTTCTTTCATATCCGGTCTGACAGCCTGCAATCCATTACTGGGAGACCACTTTTTGACGCCAATTCGCTGAATACCTGAGATTTTTAATAAATCTCTTGACTTTTCCTTCCGTTTTCCTTATATTATTAGGCGTGTCAAATAAATTTCGTCATTTATAAAACAAAGGATTTCATAAATGACAGTTGCCGAAGAACTTAGCGCCAGCCTCGAAGATTACCTCGAAGCGATTCACCATATTGCCAGTGAAAAAGGCGCGTCAAAAGCCAAAGATATCGCCCTGCGTTTGAAAGTGCGCAGTTCCTCGGTGACCGGAGCTCTTCACGCCCTGGCAAAGCGGGGGCTGGCGAACTACGCCCCCTATGATTTGATAACTCTAACCCCGGAAGGTGAAAAACTGGCTCTCGATGTAATCCACCGCCACGAAGCGCTGCGCGATTTCTTCATCACCGTTCTGTCAGTGGATAAAACCGAGGCGGATGATGCCGCCTGCAAGATGGAACACTCGGTTTCCCCTGAAATAATAGAAAGAATAGTACAATTCGTCAAATTTGTGCAAACCTGCCCATTGGGTGGGGCCGAATGGATTGAAGGGAAGGGATTCTTCTGTGAACATAAAGACTCTGAAGGGGGTTGTCCATTATATAAAGAGGAGAAGCAGGATTCATCAAAAGAACAATAAATGATGATCATATAAAAGTATGAATTTTTTTTATCTTAATAGTTAGGAGTTCCTTATAATGTTAAGGACTATATACATTATTTTGATAAACGAACATAGTTCTAAGATCTATACTGGTTCTTAAAAAGTAATTTCCAATCATCCAGCCTGTCATTCCTGCAAAAGCAGGAATCTATCTTATTGTTATTAACATATCTGTATTTCCGCTTGCGCGGAAATGACATACTATAGTTTGTAGATGAAAATGTCAACTACTAAATGCACTCATTAATATCTTGTTTTTCAAATCCCGACGGATTATATTATGACATAGGAAAGCCCTTACAGCCTTCACCGTTGATGGGCTTCAGAGGTCGGCATTTCACTTCCGCCCCATATTTAAGGATTATAAAATATCATAGGAATTTAATATGAGAAAAATCATTTATCCTCTCTTCTTCGCTTGTATCACAAGCATACTTGCACCCAGCATCTTTTATGGAAAAGAGAAGCTTGGCTTGTTAATCATCGCCCACGGCTCACCTATGCCTGCCTGGAATGCGCCGGTTCTTGCGCTTGAAGACGAAGTGCTGATGGTTCTAAACGAAAAGGGAGACAACCCCTTCACCGCTGTACGCGTCGCCTTGATGGAATTCAATGAACCGTCGATTAACACCATCATTGAAGAAATGGAAAAAAGCGGCCTCGACAGGGTTTACGCACTGCCGCTGCTAATCGCCCCTTCGGGACATTCCTTGTTCGATGTGCCGACTATTTTAGGGCTTTATTATGAATCGGAAATAGTTCGGGAAATTAAAGAGGAAGGCACGACCATCGCCGATACCAAGATAAAAATAACCCTGGGACCAACCCTCGATTCCGGCGATGTCCTGAAGGAGATTATGCTGGACAGGGTGAAAAAATTGTCAGCTTCCCCCGAAACCGAAGGGGTAGTGCTGCTGGCGCACGGCGACCATTATTTCAAGCCGGTATGGGATGTTATATGCGGTGAAATCGGTTCTTACATCTGCGCTAAAACCGGCATCGAGCATTACGATTACGCTTATGCCGAAATAGGTCAAACATTCATCGCTGAAGCTGTCCCTATGATTTTAAGGATGGCGGAAAAATGCGATAGGACCATTGTGGTAGGGCTTTATCTGTCAATGGGTGTGGATAGAATGGCGAATAATTCCATCTTGTCCATCGGCAGGATGAAAATGGAGAGTAAAGAAATCCTGGAAGGCTATACTATCGTCTTCGCAGATAAAGGGCTTCTGCCCGACCAGCGGATATCTCAATGGATTGCCGAAAAGGGGCTAAAATGGGCGGCGGAATTACCTTGAAAACAGGCTGTAGGCTGTAGGCTATGGGCTATGGGCTTTAGGCTATAGGCGCATAGACCTATAATTTGTAAAATAAACGAGCGAGGTGGTCATTCCGGCTTGCCCGAAATCGTTCTCCTTGTTTTTCAAAAAGATGGATTACCACTTTCGTTGGAATGACAGTTGCTTAATCGGAAATTCTTTATTAAAATCCCTATAAAAAAGATTTTCCGTTTAAAAGAGCTAAACGGTTGCTTTTCATCTTTGAAATCCCGGCATCAGGGTGTGTATTCGAAAGGGTCGAAGAAGAAATCGGTCTCAACTTGACCATTAGCGACGGAATCGGAGCCGTGGACGGCGTTCTTCTCGATGTTGGCGCCGTACATCCTGCGGATGGTTCCGGGTTCGGCTTCAGGCGAATTGGTGGTGCCGATAACTTCACGCAGGTGTTCGACCGCATTTTCCCGGAAGAGGGCGCATACCACCACCCTGCCGGAGGTCATAAATTCGACCAGTCTTTGGTAAAATTTCTTCCCTTCATGGACGTCGTAGAATTCGCGTGCCTGCCGGTCTTCCAGCTTCAGCATTCTCATCGCTCTGATTTGGAAGCCTTCATCGATGATGCGAGTCAGGATATTCCCGATGCGCCCTGCTGAAACGGCGTCGGGTTTGATTATTAGTAGTGTTCTTTCCATATCTGTTATTCTAATGATTGTTTATGTCGCTTCAATTAAGAGGTCTTTCACCGCTTGTCTTCCGATATTGAAGGCGCGGATGTTTATTTCTTCGGTTCCTCTGGGAACTTTTTTCCTGATAGCGCCCAGCATCGATTCCAGTCTGACGCATTGGGTTAGCTCCTGCATCGCCCCTAACGCAACAGTGCTGGTGAAAACCATCCTGCCCATATGGCTTTTGGTGAGTTCGATTAAAGGAATCCGGTGAACCTTATGGGTTTCCTCGTCGACTTCGTGCACCAAGTTGGGGTCGATGAGCATAATGCAGCCGGGTTTCAGATTGAAGGCGAACCGGTCATACGAATTCTGCGCCAGGCAAAGGAAAAAGTCGATGGCGGTGGTGCGGGGGTAGAGGATTTCCGCCGTGTCGATGATGACATCGGTCTTGGTGGGACCGCCGCGGACTTGAGCGGTATAAGTGGGGCTTTGAACGGCGTACATCCCTTCAAAGTTCGCCGCCGCTTCGGCAAGCACATGCCCGGCTAATAGCATCCCTTGACCGCCGACGGCAGCAAAACGGGCTTCAAATCTTTTACTCACGATATTTATCCTTTGAAATAGGGTTTAGGGTTTGGGGTTTAGGGGTTAGTTTTCGGTCATTCCTGACAGCCGGAAAGAGCGGTGCATTCTGCGACTATCCAACCATCTTCGGCTTGCGATAATGTAACATGAAAGAGCATAATAATATTATCGGTTATCTACTCTAATCAGCATGCTGTAATTATTGAACATACAGAAATCCTTGAGCTTATGACAAACGGCCTCAATGTCATTCCCGCAAAAGCGGTAATCCATCTTTAATAATAACAAGGAGAACGATTCCGGCC
>JABMRZ010000470.1 GCA_013202315.1 Candidatus Tariuqbacter arcticus
ATTAGTATTTAGGAATTAGGATTTAGTATTTAGGATTTAGGAATTAGGATTTAGGGTTTAGGATTTAGGAATTAGGATTTAGGGTTTAGGGTATGGACGGTAGTGGGTTCTTAACCCAGATTCGTCATCTGTGCATATTTACAAACGGTCTTCATCGCTGCGTGAAAGAATATAGTGTTCGGCTCTTATTCCCTCCAGTTCTGTCGTTTCCATACGAGTGAACCCGGCTCTTTTGAAAGTGTTTATCGAACCGATATTATCGGTTTTGATGTAGGCATTTGCGTTTAGCGCATTCGATTGATTGAACAGCGCCTGAACACTCATTGCGAGGATTTTACTACCGAAACCCAATCCCCGGAATTTTTCATCAACGCTGATGTCTACGACAGCTTCGCCGTCCGAATTCCACTCAAAACGAACCTGACCTACCGGTATACAATCGGAAATCTCCGCAATTAGAATCAAACATTCAGCATCATCGAGACGCCTGCGGAACCAGAGTCGGTGACTCTCCCATTCTATACTGCCGCTTTGAAGTGCCGAGGAACGCACAAGGGGATCATTGACCCATTCCCACAGCAGTCTTTCATCGTCGGGATTCGCCGGACGCAGCTTTAAATCCATATTGTGTTTACCCTGAAAATAGGGTTTAGGATTTAGGATTTAGGATTTAGGAGTTAGGGGGCTGTCATTCCTGCATAGTTTTAGCGGGAATTCATATCCTATTTTCATTCTAAGTTGTGCCGGCAACCGGCATGAGGGTTTATCATGAATAATTCAAGTTAAAAGCCTTCTTCCATACCGTCATTTAGGATAGTCAAGATCGTTTTGTATATTGGAGCCGGTTCCGGGCAAACCGGCAAGGCGAATAGCGTTACTAAAGAAATTATCCATAAGCAGGGTTATATTTGAGCATAAGACTCATCACCCGTTCAGCGCCTTCACAATCGACCAACTTCCTGCCAAGATCAGACATATTACGCCGTTTATGCGGATTGTTCATCAATTTTTCCAGTTTTAAGGCAATCATTTCAGGGGATAGTGATTCATACAGTCCAAGATTTATCGCTATTCCTTTTTCATTCAATTTTTCCGCATTGGGGCGTTGGTTTTCCGCGAGGACTATGATGATTGACGGCAGCCCCATAAACGCCGATTCCCAGGCAGTGATTCCACCTCCGGTAATCGCTATATCCGCCTTTGCCATTTCAGCCGAGATTTGCCGGGTATTCTCTTTCAAGCGTATTCGATGTTTTGTGCTTCTCAGTGCGGATTCTATTTCAGTGGTGCAGAGATTATTGGAACCTGCGATAACGGCCGCATTGAAACTATCGGGGTCAAGCCGGAGAAGGGCGTGGATTACTTTTAAAACCGTATTCCCTTTATCAGCGCCTCCGAGTGTTACCAGAATATTCACGGCATTCGCCGGAATCTCTCTTTCCCATCCGATCCATTCCCGAAATTCGCGCCGCATTAGAATGTATCGACTGCCTAAAAGAAGCCGGGTATGAGGTTCAATATGAGAATATTTATTTTCTTCAGGGTGAATATTCTGATCGAGAACAATATCGGCATAATACCGTCCAATTGTGCAATCATCGTCAATAACTAAGAACCTTAAGCCCGCCTGTCGGACGATTTTTTGATAAGCAGGATTAAAATGGTAGCCATCCAGCGCCAGCCAAGCAGATTCAGTCTGCCGGGCGATTGCAGCCAATTCATCCGCATCATCCGCGCTTCCGGGTTGAGCGGTTATTCGCGCTATATCTATTCCTTCGGTCCGGGATATAATCGCCGGCAGTTTCGACTCCGGAGCGGTGACAAAAACCGCCCGGCCTCCCGCTTCGATCCAGGTTTGAGCCAATGCAAAGCAGCGCATCATATGCCCGAGTCCAATTTGCGCGCCGCTGTCTACTCGAATGACCAATCTGTTCATCGATCATACCATCGGTTAAAAGCCGCCTGATTTATTAAAGTTCACATAAGACATTTTCAAGTATAAATTCAGCCCAGGCAAGATCAAGCGGTGTATCTATATCAACCGACCTTTCGCTGGGAATAATAAAGGGGACAACACGAGTTCCATAGAATTCACCCTCTTTCAGAAACGCCTCGGTCTTGGCGAAAATAATCGAACCGTCGTGTCGATACAGCGGTTCTAACATCTGCGTCCTTTTCATATATTCCACGCCCAGAAAAGGTTTGACATATCCATTGGAAATTTTAACTGCGCGTTGAGGCGGGTGCGAAAAAGCCGCCAGGCTCAACAGATAATTGGCGTCTTTATTTTTGAATAACTTGTAGGCTTTGCGGATGTCATCCGCGCTGCGCAGAGGGTTCGTAGTTAATATGACCGCAAATTCCTTGTAGCTCTTCCCGTTTTGGGTGAAATATTCCAAGAGATATTTACAGACTGTCTTAATCTGGATTTCATCGGCAGCGAGCTCATCTGGTCTTTTCAGGGCAAGATTTGCCCGGTATTTTCGGGCTATATCGAGGGTTTCTTCGTCATCGGAAGTCACCAGGACCGTATCGAAAACTTCACTTTCCAGAGCGGTTTCAATTGCATGGGCAATTAGCGGTTTCCCGGCAAAGAGAGCGATATTCTTGCCTGGGAATCGTTTAGACCCCCCCCTGGCTGGAATAATGCACAAGGGTTTATCAATCATATTTCGCTTGAAAATAGGGTTTAGGGTTTAGGATTTAGG
>JABMRZ010000471.1 GCA_013202315.1 Candidatus Tariuqbacter arcticus
CATTGCTTCTTTAATTACTACCTCGATTGTATTTCTTTCACACTTTCACACTTTCATTCTTTCACACTAATTTTAAATTATTCATATCGACAATTTTTTGTCGATGTTGCAACGGTAAGCGCCTAATTGCATAATTCAGTATTATTCATTATATTTAAATAGTCTTCGGGGTTGGGTGAAATTCCCTATCGGCGGTGACAGTCCGCTAAGCCTGTTGGACATTTGTTTATCAGGCCCGAGCCGGTGGAATTCCGGCGCCGACGGTTATAGTCCGGATGAGAGAAGACTTGAATAGTCGATAATGCCCGACAGTTAATATATTTTTATATATCCAACCCCGAACCGTATTTGGTGAGGGGTTTTTAGCAGATGAAGGCAATTGGATATATTATTCATGCAATAAGGAACATACCCTGATGTTCGAACACTTTCTGAGTAGAATGAAAGAAAAAATCCGGGCTCAGAATTACATTATGACTCTACACGCCGAAGAGGAAATGAACGACGATGGACTGATAATCTTGAAAGTGGAACAGGCTTTTCTAAACGCTGAAATCATTGAACAATAAGAAGATGCTTTAACTTCAGAAGGCAAATATCGCCTGCGTGGAAAGACTGATAGCGGAGATACTGTTGAAGTTATCGCTAAATTAAGCCCAACAGGCGAACTGGTGATTATAACTGTTTATATAATATAGATATAGAATAGTTATTATGATATGCGATATTTGCGGGCAAGACGGAGCGCGCATCCGCAAGGTGACTCGAACCTACGGCAGAGGTGAAGACTTACTGGTGATAGAAAACATACCGGTGGTTGGCTGTCCATATTGCGGTGAAAGCTATATGACTGCGCAAACACTTCACCAATTGGAACAAATTAAACAGCGCCGGAAGAGCCTGGCTGTTGAACGGCCAGTCGAAGTGGCAAGTTTCTATTAACTTGTTTGCTCTTACAATTAGTAGGGCGGGTTATTCAAACCCACCGTATTCGAGGATTGAACCATAAATGTCGGGCTTGAATAGCTCGACCTACATTGGCTATATTACCGTTTTTCTTAACCGATGTCAATTAACGATTCAAAATACATCCGCCGCTGTTTAAAACTGGCGCAAAGGGGCGCCGGCTATGTCAGCCCCAACCCCAAGGTTGGCGCAGTGGTGATGGTGAATGGAGAAATTATCAGTGAAGGATGGCATCAAAAATATGGCGGGCGCCATGCCGAAGTCCGCGCTTTGGAAAATCTTTCATCCGCACAACTCCGGGAAGCGATCCTTTATGTGAACCTGGAGCCGTGCTGTTTCCAGGGAAAAACTCCGCCCTGCACCGAACTGATAATAGGGAAAGGCGTTCCCCAAGTAGTAATCGGAATGCTCGATCCTAATCCCAAAGTCAACGGTAAAGGGATTGAAAAACTGCGCCAATCGGGTATTAATGTCGAAGTGGGCGTTTTGGAGCGGAAGTGCCGCGAATTGAATCGCGGTTATATAAAACACATTACCACCGGTTTGCCGGAAGTCATTCTCAAGACCGCTGTTTCTCTGGATGGGCGCATCGGCGCGGTCAGCGGCGATTCCCGCTGGATTACCGGCAAACCCGCACGCATTTATATGCATAAACTTCGTTCTGAATATGATGCAATTATGGTTGGGGTGCGCACGGTTCTGGCTGATAATCCGATGCTGAATGTCCGGCATATTGAAGGGCGCAGTCCTTTAAGGGTCATCTTGGACAGCCGCCTGCGCACTCCGCTCAACGCTAAAGTCCTGACCGAACAGGAAAAACTACCCACTATTATATTCACCAGCGATAATGTTCCCCAGGATAAAATCGGCGCTTATACCGATTTAGGCAGTAAGGTTATTCAAACGCCGCTTCATCCTTCGGGATATTTATCGCTTCCGGATATATTGAAACATTTGGGGAGATTGGGAGTTACAACTGTATTGGTAGAGGGGGGCGCCACTGTGTTCACCAGCTTTCTTAATCAGGAATTGGCGGATCGTTTGATGGTAGTTATCGCTCCGAAAATAATCGGCGCTGACGGAATTCCCGTGATTGGTAATTTGGGGATAAGTAGGATGTCCGAAGTCGAAAGCTGGAAATTCAACCGGATAAAACGGTTGGGCGGCGATGTCCTGCTCGATATTATATTGAAGGAGTATTAATATTAAGCACCTTGGTCCCTCGTTGTTTTGTGTGGGTGAATCTTTTTGTTCTTTGAACCGCTGATTTCCGCTGATTAGAATTGATTTCGCTGATTTATTTCAATGTTTTTGTTGTTTAGCAAATATCTTATTTCTTATATCTTATATCAAGACAAGTGTTCACAGGTTTAATAGAAGAAACCGGTTTGCTGCTGCGCAGAACCCTTTCTCCCGCCGGCTTCACACTGGAAATCGAAGCCGACAAGGTATTGGAAGGAACCCGCATCGGCGATTCCATCGCGGTTAATGGAGTCTGCCTGACAGTAGTGGATATGGGCGTTGCCAGCTTCACGGTGGAAGCGGTTAAGGAGACGGTTGAACATTCCACAATCCCCGATTGGCGGATTGGCGAACCGTTGAACCTGGAACGAGCCTTGGCGGTTGGAGACCGCTTCGGCGGGCACTTCGTTCAGGGACATATCGACGGCGTCGGAACCATCAAGAATTTAGTGAAAGGCAGAGCAGAAACCAAAATAATCATCAGCTGCGGTTCGGAAATCGCCCGCTATATCGTCTACAAAGGTTCTATTGCTATTGACGGGATTTCCCTTTCGGTCGCGAAGGCTGGAAGTGACAATTTCACCACATCGATAATCCCTCACACCTGGGTGAATACGAATTTGAACCGGCGCGAAATCGGCGACCGTATGAACCTGGAAACCGACCTCATCGCCAAATATGTGGGCAATTTATTACAGCGGGGGAATTCTCCCTCCGGTTTGACGGAAGACGATTTACGCCGCGCCGGTTTCTGAATACTGCAGTTTTTATTCCTAACTCAACAATATATACCAGTTCTACAAATATTTGTCTTATTTTAATCGGTTATCTACTCTAATCAGCATGCTGTAAATATTGAACATACAGAAATACTTTAGCTTATGACAATCTGCTTCAATGTCATTGCCGCACCCTGCTGTCATTCGGGCTAACGCGGGATTCCATCTTTAATAATAACATGGAGAACGATTCCGGCC
>JABMRZ010000472.1 GCA_013202315.1 Candidatus Tariuqbacter arcticus
GATATAGGCTGTCCTGGATGAAATATTACTAATAAATATCACAGAAAAGCTGGAATTTAAAATTTAAAAATTAAAAGTTAAAAGTTGGACAAATCTTTAGATTTTTGAGACTTTTACAACTCTATATAAGACAAGATATTAAATGATTTTCTGCCAGAAAAAACACGAAAATCAGAATTCAGGTACTAACCCATAATCCCTAAACCCTAAACCCTATTTCAAAATAGATGATGTTGCTGCTATCATCTGCAGATTCAATGGATAATTCTCAAATGGTCAAGAAAGTGCCGGAACGATCGGAAGTCGCCGCTGAATATAAATGGAATTTGTCGGATGTTTATCCCGGCGATGCATCTTTCGAGGAAGATTTTACAGATTTGGAAAGGCGAATCCCTGAGTTGAACGGTTATAAAGGGAAGTTGGGGGAATCAGCCGATACGCTTTTAACGTTCTTCAATCTGCGAGAGGATATTTTCATTAAATATGAAAGAGCGATCTCCTATGCGCGGCTGAAGCGGGACGAGGATTCCCGCATTTCACAATATCAGGGTTATTTCAACCGGGCGTTGGATTTGGGAGGGAAGATGTCGCAAGCGCTTTCCTGGTTTTCGCCCGAATTGCTGTGTATTCCCTGGGAAAGGCTGGAAGCATGGATGGCGGAGAATGAGGAATTAGCGGTCTATCGGCACTATCTGGAGGATGCTTTTAGGGTCAAGGAACATATACTAACGCCGGAAAGTGAATATGTGCTGGCGCTGGCGACAAACCTCAGTGGCGATCCGGGCAATATTTTCCACGCCTTCAACGATGCGGATATAGGGGGGCTGTTTCCCGTCATAAAAGACGATGAGGGCAGGGAGTTTCAGCTTTCTCACGCGAGGTATCAGGCAATATTGGAAACCGGGAGCCCTCATTTGAGAAGGGAGGCGTTCAAGGGACTGTTCGGCGCTTATCAGAAATTCGGGAACACTTTAGCGGCGCTGTTGAAGACCCAGGTCGACAGGGATATCTTTTTCGCAAAATCAAGGCGATACGATTCGGCGCTGGAATATGCGCTTTCGGACGATAATGTTCCGGTCGAAGTCTATACAAACCTCATTGAAACAGTGCGTAACAATCTTGGTGTGGTGCATCGATATATGGCGCTGAGGAAGCGGATTCTGGAACTCGAAGAGATGCATTTGTATGACACCCATATTCCACTGTTCCCCGATGTGTCGGAGACCTTTTCTTATGAACGGGGGAAGGCGATGATATTGGAATCTTTGAAGCCGCTGGGGGAGGGGTATGCCGAAAATGTTGAGACCGCTTTCAAATCGGGGTGGATAGATGTATTGGAGAATGCGGGGAAGTGCAGCGGGGCGTATTCCTGGGGGGCTTATCCCATTCATCCGTATATGCTTTTGAATTACAGTGAAACGCTGAACGATGTTTTCACCGCCGCTCACGAGATGGGGCATACGATGCATACCCATTATACCATCAACAATCAGCCTTTCATATACGGGGATTATTCCATTTTCACGGCGGAAGTGGCTTCGACAATGAATGAAGCGCTTTTAATGGATTACCTCCTCAAGTCGACAGAGGACAGACGGAAGAAATTGAACCTGCTGGCACAGTATATGTCCAACATCACCGGGACGGTGGTCGTTCAAACCTTTTTCGCCGAATTTGAATTAGAGATACACCGGTCAGCGGAGGCGGGTGAGCCGCTCACTTCGGAAACACTTTCTGAGATTTATTTCGCTTTGCTGAAGGAATATTATGGGGATTCGCTGGTTTATAATGAGGAATATCGGTATAATTGGTGCAGGATTCCGCATTTTTGGCGGAATTTCTATGTGTATAAGTATGCCACATCATTTTCGGCTTCGACAGCTTTATCGCAGATGATACTTGCAGGTGAAAGCAGCGCCCGCACAGCCTATCTGAGATTTCTGTCGAGCGGTTCCAGCGATTATCCCATTAATCTGTTGAAAAAGGCGGGGGTGGATATGACCAATCCGGAACCTGTTGTGAGAACGATGAAGCTGTATGCCGATTTGATAGATGAGATGGAAACGGTTTATCGAGAACTGTGAACCGTGAACCGAAAATCGTGAACCGAATACCGTATAGGTAATACAGGGATTTGATAGTTATGAATATTTTATGATATTTGTGCTCCGGGGCACTGATTTAGAGGTTCGTTTGGAGTTATATTATAATTAGAGTCTTCCTTTCATGGTAATATCGCGTCGGGTTAATTAATCCGGCGCGATTTTTTTATGCGCAGCAACAAAGGGGTGGGCGGCATAGTCCCTATACTCTTAAGTATTGGGCTTGGATTTTGTTTTCAGTCATAGTTATCAACACGGGTGCAGGTCCAGGTTGAACCGCGACAGTTCTGCCGATGTTGACCTTCCATTTCCCGGAAATTTGGGGTGATTCGTGGATATGACCGTGAAGGGATAATATAGGCTGTTCCCTCCGGATGAATTTCAGGATGGAGCGGCTGCCCACCGTTCTGCCGCCGCTGCAGACATCCAATCCGACTCCGTATGGCGGTGAGTGCATTACCGCTATGGTGTGGCCGGGGTCGTCAAGTTTAACTGACTCCAAATCCTCTTCGATGGTATTGCGGTCGTGGAGAAATAGCTCAATATCAGGGATTAATATGAAGCCGTTGTCAACGGAGAGCACCGGATGGGAGGATTGTGGAGGGCGGGGCGCTCCTGCGTAATCATATTTCACCCAGTCCTTCAGTCCGAACGGCAGTTCAGGGACGAAATTATAGCCCCAGAAATTCCATCCTTCATATTCCACCGTTTCACCGTCAATCCTGATGAAAAGCCCTTTTACCTGCAAATCGTCAAGTATGGGGAGGTTGGCGGCGAGGTCATCGTTGCCGAACATTCCATAGACTTTTATCCCAGCTTTTTGCGCTCGCTTCAACCAATTAGGGAGGAATTTATGGAGGAAATGGCCGGGATTGCCATGCGGGCAGATATCTCCGCCGGATACCAGCAGCTTAACTCCGATACCAACCGTTTCGCTCAACAGTCGTTCATACTTCGATTCATATCCGTGGAAGTCGGTGAAGTAGATATAGGATAGTTCATTCACTTATCAATGGTCGTTTTCCAGGGTGAAATCGTTTTCATCGAGTAGATACGGCGCAAGGCGCAGCAATTCGCGCATAATGGAATTGGAAAACGCTTCCAGAGCTTTATAATCCCCTTTACGGAAGGACGATTTGAATTTCTCAAGTTCCTCGATGCGGGTTTGATTTAGAACCTGTTTTACCTTTAATAGCTTGTCCTGGCGGGTTGTTTTAGAGCGCCAGAGCGAAAAGTATCCCACCTGCTCTTCTATCATTTCCTCGGCACGTGGAATGTCTTTATTTCTGCTGTCTGCGGTAACATCGAGATGGCGCTTCAGGTCTTGGAGGTCAAGCAGCTTAACTCCCTGAATTTCGGAGGTTTTTGGATTGACATTGCGGGGAACGGCGATATCGACTATGTATAGCGGTCTTTTACGGCGGCTGATGTTTTGCAGGTGTTCGGGATGGATGATATATTCATCGGCGGAGGCGACAGTGAAGACGACATCCACTTGGGGCAGCAATTTGTCTATTCCTTCCAGGGAGGCGGGTTCAGCTCCGTATCCGCCCGCCATCTTTTGCGCGTGGTAAAGTGTTCGATTGGCGAGGATAGTCGGTATTCCCCGTCGAGTGAGGTTTTCCAAGAGGATTTCGGTCATATTATTGACCCCAATTACCAGCGCTTTAGCCGGCACAGCGCCATTCATCTTTGTAGCTAATAACTGCATAGCTGCTCCGGGGATGCTGCGCGGTCCGGAAGCGATACCGGTTTCGCTGTGAATCTTTTTGGCGACCTGGAAGGCGAGATGGAAGACCTTGTGCAGTATTTTACCAGGTCCGCCCACAGCGCAAGCGGCGCTGTAAGCCTCCTTCACCTGGTGCAGGATTTGTTCTTCGCCTAAGACGAGTGAGTCGAGCCCTGAAGCGACTCGAAACAATTGACGGGCGGCGGTTGTTCCCTGCCGGCAGTAGCAGATATCACGCAGGATGGAAGGGTCTTCGATGCCGCGTTCCCGGTAGAACTGTATGAGTTCTTCGTAGTGATTGCTTTTACGGTTGATGACGCGGTAGAATTCCACTCGGTTGCAGGTAGCGACGACGGCGATTTCTTCAACGCTGAATAGAGCTTTGTATTGGGATACTGCGTTGGTCAGTTGGGCGCGGGGGAGTTGAAATATCTCCCGGTCGTGGAGGTTAGCGGATTTATGATTGAATCCGCAGACTGAGAAGTTCACGGTAATAATTTCTGATTATTTATTTACTATGGAGTGGATTTCTCATAATATATACATTTGCACATCATTGAAAGAAACTCAACCCGCCGCTCAGGTATGAAACCGTTTTGAAACCCGCCTTTTTGAGCATATTGGCGGCGGTGGATGAGCGGGTCCCTCGAGAACACACCATCAATAAGGGTTCATCTTCCGGTAATTCAGACATCCTTTGGCGGAGCTGGATGAAGGGTAGGTTTATCAATTCCCTGCATTCAACCGTGGGAGGTTTATCCTCGAATTCATAATCCTCTCTAACATCCACCACAATCCAATTTTTAACGCCGCTTTGATAATCGAGGGGGTTCATCGGCTTTATCGCGCCTTTCATCAGACCTTCCGCATAAGCGGCTAATGAGTGCAGGGGATAATCCATATCGGTCAGTGGGGGGGTGAAAGCCGGTTCAAATTCTTTCAAATCCTGAATAGTGCCGCCTTTCTTAATGAAGGCGGAAGCGGCATCGAGGTTACGCACCATATAGCCTTTGCCTGCGACTTGTAGTCCGAGGATTTTCCCATTATCCGGGTCGAATACCAGTTTAGCGCTGATCAGTTCTACTTCCGGATAGTAAAAAGCCCGGTCGGAGAAGAGCCCTCGCACGGCTTCAAAGTTTATCCCGGCGGATTTTGCCGCTTTTTCGGTTAAGCCGACCGTGCCTAAATTCATTTTGAATATTTTCATAAGAGAGCTGCTGACCAAAGGGGGGATTTCTTCCGACCCGCCGGTCAGGTTAACCGCGGCGACTTTGCCCACATTGCTTTCAACTAACCCGGTCGGTATGAGTTTAGTTTTACCGGTGAGGATATCCGCAACTTCGGTGGAGGGTCCAGCCGCCAGGATATTCGGGTCTTCGGTTCGCAGGAAGTTATCCACCAGTATTCCCCCCTTCTCACCTATTTTCAATCCCGCGTCTATCGCCAGAGAGGTGCTGGGCTGGTTGGCGGCAGCGAGTATTATACGATCGAAGCCGGTGTATTTTTTACCGTCCGCGAGGACTATGGCTAATTTATCATTCTCAGGGCAGATTTCTTCAAAACGGATTCCGAGGTAATGGTCGATGTTGTAGCGGTGTAGTTCGTTGTGGAGTACCGGTTCGAAATCAGGATCTATCGTTTCTTCCAATATATGCTGGCTTTGGCAGAAGAGTACAGGTTCCACTCCCCACAGGTCGCCGAAAGATTCGCAGAGACAGCATCCGACAGGGGTGGCGCCGATCACCGCGACCTTCTCCAATTGACCTCGTTCAAGCTCCTTCCGCAGGTTTATCGCATCTTGAGGGGAAGCGAAGAATCCGACTCCGGGGAGATTTACCCCTTTTATATCCGGTCTTCGGGGAGAACGGTTCGGCGCTATCAGCAGTTTGTCGTAGGGGAGTTCAATTTCTTTGCCGGATTTAAGGTTTCTGCAGAGGAGGATTTTCCCTCTTCGGTCTATTTTCAGCGATTTATGACTGGGGATGACATCGAAGTCATGCACTTTCTTAAAATGTTCGCGGTCTTTTTTAACGCCGAAGATGGTCGATTGGAGGGTTTGGAAACTTTCAATGTCGCCGGAGAGATAATAGCACATTCCGTCGGTGTAATAGGCGAAGATTTCGTTCTCTTCGATGACCGTGATTTCGGTTTCGGGCAGGAGATTGCGGCTGTGGCAAGCCGCTTCATAGGCGGCGGTCGAACCGCCGATGATGACTATTCTGTCAATTTTGGAACTCATTTCTTTGCCTAATTTTTGGGAAATATCAAGGTTAATAAAAAGCGGGGCTTGAGCGCCCCGCCGTATTAAGGAAAGTATGAAGCTGCATCCGTCATCAGCAAATTGATATCTACACTCGAATTACAACTACAACAGCTTTTCCATCGCTTCGTAAAGCATCCGGACTGCGCGCTCAGAATCAATGTGATTCATCGCATCGGCGATTTTTATCAAGAGGGGCGCTTTATCAAGTGGTTCGGTTTGAATCGAGCGGATGATTTCGGTGAAATTATCTTCCAGGAACATCCTAATTCGTTGAGGATCGGAATCCTTCCATATTTCGGCGATGCTCGCTAAGGCGGCAATGAGGTCGGCGTCATTATCCAACATAATGAGTTTTTCCTGCGCGGTTTTCGGATCCAATTTCGCCCAAGCCAAGATAAAAGCCAGCTTCGGGTTAGCAACCTTCACCTTTTCGAGCTCGCCCTCGACCCCGGTTAGAACCTCTATCGCAACCGCTTCGTCCATAGGAACGACCTGCATACGCATCAAGGTAGTCATCGCCTTACAGGCGTTATCGTGAAGCTTGGATTGTATATGACTGAAAACCGAATCCGAAGCGGTGAGATTCTGCCTGGCAATCCGCGAAAGGGCGAATTCACGCAGGGTCTCCGTCTGCAATTCATCCAACATCTTCAAGCCAGCTTCCATATCGGTCTTGGCGGTGATGACCGCGGTGCGGGCGAGCAGCGCTTCGCGAGGATAATCCTCTTCGATAACCGACGCCAATTCGGTCAAGCGTCCGAGCATTTCGGCGCGCTCTGCGGAGGAAATTTCAGCCTTTTCAAGATAGGATAATATGCATTGAGCTTTCAGGATAGCCCCGGCTTCGGTAGCGTATTTCAAATATCCTTCAAATTCATCCGCAGAAAGCGAAGGATGTTTGTCGATAACTCGGGCGGCTAAATATGCGCGGTGTAAAGGATTGTCTATATTGCTGATTAGCTCTATCAATTTCCTACACAAACACTCGCAGTCATCTTTCAACAGCGCGTTGAGCATAATTTCCGCTTCAATCTGCGGATTATTGTGGCTTTGAATCGTTCCCGCTTCAATGTCTTTGCAGATTTGGGCTTGGGAAGCGAAGCGATAGATGAAATAGGGGTCATCGAGGCGCTTCAGGCAATTATCCATTATCGTTTTATCATAGGGTTCCAGCGCTTCCGCCAGTGCGGCAAAGGCGGCATTGCGGGTGTAGTTATCCCGTTCAGCGGCAATCTGTTCAATCAACGCATTCCATTCAGCGGGTTTAACAGCTATGTTCAAATGAAGCTTGGCGGTTAAAAGGTTTCTGACCAGCGCCGGGGCGAAACACGAATTGGCTCGCTCTTGCAATTCGCGCACGCCTTTGGCTGAAGACTCGGGGATATTCATCGCTTCAAGTTGATTCAAAACCGGCTGAGTCCAGTCCACCCAAATCGACAGAGCTTCTTTTAAGCGATTGTCAGCGGCATCTATGAAGATTTCAGATTGTTTATTAGAAGGAGAAACAAGTGCGGCGTCAAGCAATTCGCTGTAGGTCATAAATTTAAGCTGCATCAAATCCACCGCTTTCTGCAGGCTGTCGATGAGGACGGCGGCTTCTTCGGAGGCGGACTCGGTTTCCTCTTCTGGTATCGGTTGAATGGCGATGATGAAGGAAATGAGTATAATAATGCAGACCACAATCCAGAATAAGTTTCTCATTTCACCGCCTCCTCTTCTATAATGTCATCCGATGATGTTTCCTCGTGTGAACGGTCGGGATGAACTTCGGCGGGACCGGCGGCTGTCTTCCAGCCAGCCACAAATAGTATGATGAGAAAAATGGTCGCCAGTAGTATAACTCCGAATACGGTGCGCCCGTTCAATTCCAAGCCGGCGGCGCGGACTTCGCTGTAAGTCTTACCCATTTGGTAGCGGAAACCACCGGCGCGGCGCTTGAAATCGTCCGCTGATTCGACCGGGAGGCTCTTGAATTGGCGATAGAGGTCGCGGTTTGTCTGAAGGTTGTGTTCAAAATCCTCTATATCCACCCGCGCCCGTACCAAATCTTCAAAGTGCATTTCAATGGTGTTGAAGAAACTCTCGGTATAGAACCATTCTTCCAGCACCCGGTTATAATCAAAGCAGGGCGAATAAAATGCGGTCATTATGTCCAAAGGTGGATCCCCCTGCAGGTAGAAGGGCTTTTCCAGCATTGCGGGATGGCAGTCCGAACATCTCGCCGCATCAGCGCCATTGGGAAATAGTGTAAGCATCGCAACGAGAGCCAGTCCCAACATTAATTGGGGGATGATTTTAAACCTATTCATCTGAGCTAACTCCCCCATATTGTGAATGAAATGAAGACGGCGATTCCGATGAGGGACAGGATCAGCAGCAGAGGTTTTTTCCAGACCGCCCGCGGTTTCTTCCGGTCCCAGAAAGGGACGGTCATCATCGCTATTAAAACCAATGATTGGATTAAGATGCCGCTGATTTCACCCAGACTTCCAAAGCTGGTGGCGGGGAAGAGCTTGCCCATCGCTTTCAAGCCCTGATAAGAGGCGACGAAATACCATTCCGGTTTGATGTGTTCCGGGGTGTTGAGCGGATCGGCTGGTTCCTCACGGGGGATAAGGAAGTCGGGCCAGAAGATAGTCAGGAAGAACAGCGCCATCATAAGGATGAGGGCATTCCTCATCATAATGGACATTTCGTGGGGGAAGAACCGATCGGTTCCCCACTTCCATTTTTCATCGTATTTCATATTGCTATTCCGGGAGTGTTAAATTCCAATGGAGTTTGATATTGTCACTTAAAATGAATATATTTAATATTAATGGATTATCATAAAAACGAGGTTATCGATGAAAATGACCTTCACGGCGGTTTTTAGGAAATTTCCTGAAGGTTATGTCGGTTTCGTGGAAGAACTGCCAGGCGCAAATACTCAAGGCAAAACATTAGAAGAAACCCGCGCAAATTTGATCGAAGCGATACAACTCGTTCTTGAAGCCAATCGGCAATTAGCGGAGGAATCTATACAAGATTAAGAAATGCAGGGCTGTTTTTAACCCGCCATTATTCTACAACGGCTCAGATATCCCCGTCTTGCGTATCATCATAAAGTGCATTCCCATAAAGACTATCATTACCACCGGCAATACCATATGCAGTGCGAAGAACCTGCCTAAAGTAACACCGGTTATCAACTCCCCTCCCCGAATGAATTGAACCGTCCATTCCCCCAGGAAGGGAATAACCGCCATAGCGTCGGTCACCACCGTCGCCGCCCAGAATGACATTTGGCTCCAGGGGAGAATATATCCCGAAAAGGCACTTCCCAGAGTCATTAAGAAGAGGAAGAATCCGGTCAGCCAGTGCATTTCCCGCGGGTTGTGGTAGGCGCCGGTATAGAAAACTTTCAACATATGAACGATCACGGTGAACACCATCAAGTTGGAACCGACTGCGTGAATCCTGCGCCAAAACCATCCGAAAGCAACCTGGTTTTCCATAAAGACAATGCTATTGTAGGCGTGATCGGAATGAGGGATATAATATACCAACAAGATGAAGCCGCTGACCAATTGCACCATAAAGAGGACCAGCGACAGCCCTCCGAAACAGGACAATCCGGCGTGATCCCACCAGCGGTGAAGTTTTGGAACCTGCTTGTGAATCATTTCCTTTTCAATCACCGGGGTGATTTCGAGTCTTTGGTCAATCGACTTCCAAATAGTATTTATCCATCCCATTTATTCGCCTCCAACGATGATGAGGTTGCCTTTGTCCTTGAAAGGTATAGTCTCCAGCGGCACAGGGGGTGGCCCCAGGATATTTATCCCCTTAGCGTCGAAATAGCCGTCGTGGCAGGGGCAGTGCCAGATTCCGCCGCCCTCTTTGGTATCGTCCTTAATGAATCTGACAATGCATCCGAGGTGGGTGCAAATCATACACCGCACCCAGATGGTCCCCTTTTCATCGGTCATAACAAATGCCGGTTTGCCGCCATAGATTATCTGATAGGGTTCGCCGGGTTTGATTTTCGATTTTGGCACCGGAACCGGCTTCTTTTCCCCTTTGGGCTTCGAGGCTAAGAAGCCGAATCCGGCATAGAAAGTTTCGATACCGAAGAGGACGGCTGCTGCTACTGCCAGTTTGCCCAAGAGACTTCGGCGGTTCAGTCTTTCTCGTCCGACTTCTTTGAAGGGCAGTCCGGTTTTATCGTCAGCGGAGTCTGTATTATCACTGTTTTTTTCCAGTTCACTCATCGGCTTTGCCTTTGGATTGAGATGCGTTCATCAGATTGCGGAAATTATCCTGACCGGGAATGAAATGGGGGTCGGTCTCAACTGAAACTAATTTCACACCGACATAGGAATGGCAGTTATTGCACGACTTCTCCACATGGTGGCAGGAGACGCATTCCGCTTCGGTGAATTCGCCGGTGTTGACTGACTGCATATGCCGCCTCTTCCAATTATCAAGCGGGTTGTGAAACTCCGGGGTGGACACATCGTCAACCGCGATTTCCAGCGCAAGGGGGCCTTCGCCGTCAAGTTCCGGTTTAGGCGGACTGGCGCAGCCGGTGAATATTGAAGCTAATCCGAAAGCAGTGATTAAAGCCGCAGCAACGGTTATATGTATGGTTTTGCTCATATAATTTATACCTTGATATAAGTCTCAGGTCTCAAGTCTCAATACAGCGTTAGAAGATTATCGACTTCAGCATCAAATCGTGCACGCCGCCCACCACACAGACTTCCGATTCCTCTTCACCACGCCAATCGCTGAGCACATTCCAGCGGGACATTGAGTCGGGCAGGGAAGCTTTGCAGATGGCGCAGGGGGTACACAAGTAATTGGGGGTCCATTTGCGCACATCGCCGTTGTGTTCCCTGGCGAGTTTTTTACCGAGGTTTTTGATAGCTTCGGCGCGGGCTCTGCCGCCGAGGGTGCGCAAGTCGGTCAGTTCATCCGCCAGGACTCCGCCCCCGCCGCCGCAACAGTAGGTGCGTTCGCGGATGGTATCGGGGTGCATTTCATAGAAATGGTTAGCCATATAGCGCGTCATTTTCCGCGGTGGTTCAAAAAATCCCGCGGCGCGAGCGACATTGCAGGGGTCGTGATAGGTGACCAGCACATCGTCGTTCATCGATTTGTCAATCTTAAAGGCTCCCTTTTCCATCAATTTCCAGGCGAAATCGCAGATATGGTAGGGAAAGGAAGGATCGAAATCGAGCATTTCTTTAGAAAGGGTGTTGGTGAAGGCGTGCCCCGCACGCCAAGCGTGACCTCACTCTCCCCACAAGATGGTCTTGACTCCCAATTCTTTCCCGGCGATTATGATGCGGTTGTTGACCTTCCTCATATTCTTGTAATTGAGGAACATACCGAAATTCCCGCCTTCATCGCAGTAGGTGCTGGTGGTCCAGGAAACCCCGGCGGCGTGGAACATAACCGCATAGCCCATCATAGTATCGGTGTTGGCGAAATTGTCGGCTGAAGGCGCGACCAGCAGAATATCGGCGCCGTATTCATCCACCGGCAGGCGGATTCCCTGACCGGGGAATATCTCCTCCAGCTCGTCTTCGAGGAATTGGGAGGAGTCCGCCCAGGCTTCGGGCCAGATGCCGAGGTTGTTGCCGGTCTGGTAGACCTTGTTCACCACTTCGGTTACATATTTAGTTCCCAATCCAATGCGCGCCAGGATTTCGCGGGCGCCCATAGTGATGACCGCAGTGTCAATTCCATAAGGGCAGAAGGTGGCGCAGCGCCTGCATTCCGAGCATTGATAGAAGTAAATATACATCTCCTTCAGGAGCTTTTCACTCAGCTCGGCGCAGTCGGGAGAATTGGGATTCAATTTACCCATCGGGGTGAAATAGCGGCGGTAGACCCTGCGCAATAATTCAGCCCGGGCGACCGGCATATTTTTGGGATCGCCGGTGCCCAGAAAGTAATGGCATTTGTCGGCGCAGTTCCCGCAGCGGACGCAGGCGTCCAGCATCACCCGCAGTTCTTTGTAATGGTTGAGAAGTTCCCTGAATATCTTCAGGAATTCCTCTTTCCAGTTGGGAATCAGACTGGTGGGGAGGTCTATCCCCATCATATCGGAGATGCGGGCGGGATAGCTTTCCAGATGGCGGGAAGCGTCATCCTCCAGTTTGGGCACAGCGTATGGTGTATGGTAATATGGCATTTTACATTGAAAATTGGGTTTAGGGTTTAGCAGATTGTCATTTCCATATAGTTTTAGCGGGAATCCATTGTCTGAATCCGACAATCTATTAGCATCCTATGTTGGTCCGACCTTTGGAGATGAAATCCAGACTATCGGCTATTTCGTCCTATCGTATTTTTTCATTTCAGCCGCTCTCTTTTTTAAGTCGGCGAGTATTTCCTTATCCTTCAAAGTATAGAAGGGTTCGGGTTCGACATCATAGTCCCAGGGATTGATATGACGCTTCTTCTCGATATTGTGCTTCTGGAAGAATGAGGGCGAGAAGAATATACCCGGCGCGTGGAGTAGTTTGGACCAGGGGAAATAGACTAAAAGCGTGAACACCGATAATAGATGAATGATGAACAACGGATGAGTCGAAGGAGGTTTGAATGAAAACGAATAGAGCCCCAGAATGAACGCCTTGACATCGATTAAAAACACCCTGCCGTGATAAGTCATCCATAGTCCGGTGCAGGCGATGGTGAAAAGCAGTAAGAGTGCGAAATAATCGGCGAAGGTTGAGATATAGACTTCCTTTTCATACCAAAGCCGGCGCGCCAAGAGGAATAGCAGCGCAAACGGCATCGCATAGCCGGCATAGTACCCCACATCCTGCATCGCCATCACCCAATCCGGGACGGGATATAAGAAATAACGCAGGTGCCTGATAATCACCAGCCACAAACATATATGGAATATCCCCGCTCCAGCCCAAAGCCATAAGTTGCTGCGCAGCACCCGCCGGAAGAGGAACAAATCAGCCAGCATCCGCAGGAATACACCGAACGCAGTTTTCGGCGCGGGTGTAATTGGTATTTTAAGCGGAGTGGGGGTTTTCGCATAAAAGATGATGCGCGCTATTAAGCCGATTACAAACAGTAATAAAGCTGCGTATGCGAGCAGAGAAAAGAAAACACCTGCGAAACTCATCAAAACCTCCGAGGCTGTAACCTCAAAAATGAGTTGTAGTTATATAATGAAAACCCTCAAGGTGAGGGTCGAATATTCAAGTTTCAAGTACCAGTGCCAAGTGTCAGCTCGCCTTGCAATATAGGGGGCAATTGCTGCTAGTCTCTATTATAAGGCCATATTGATTTCGGCTTGCGGGGATTAAGGGAAAATAATATTCCGGGTGTAAACTCGTGAAATATTTCACTCAATAGAACAAAAAAATACAAGCCATTTCGATGCTGCAGCTGAGTGGTTCCGGCTGCAGCATCGTGACACTTATATCAGACGCACCCGGTAGGTTTGGGCAGTCCTGCGACCTTGCAAGCGCCTTTGGCGGGACCCGAAGGGAATAGTTCGTAGATCTCCTTCAGTTTGAAATTGGTCTTCTTGCAGAGTTTGCGGATCATAGGAGCGATGCCGAATTCCAGGTAGTATTCGCGCAGGAAATTGACCACTATCCAATGGTCCGGGGTCAATTCGTCCACATTTTCAGTTGTGGCGAGCGCCGCCGCAATTTCTTCGTTCCAAAATTCCGGTTCCTGCATGAAACCATCTTCATCGACGTCTAATTTAAGATCGCCGTATTCAAAAATCGGCACAGTTGTGTCCTCCGATTTTGTTGTGATTGTTGGTTATTTTATTGATTTATTAGTATTGCGATATTTTGTATTTTTTGGATTTACCGCTTATTGGCTAACCGTATTAGTGCATCTCAATATACCCGCAGGGGCACTGCTCGGCGCATTTTTTGCATCCGTTGCAGAATTCCATTTTATATTTGTAGGGTTCGCCTTTTATCAAAGGTTTAATAACAGCGTTGTCCTGGCAGTAACTCCAGCATTCATCGCAGCCGAAACAGGAGCCGCAGCTCATACACCGCATCGCCTCTTCGATAACCTGTTCCCTGGTTAGAGTGGAAGCGATTTCGGCTTCGGGATCTTTTAATCGTGTATCCGGGGTGAGGCATTCGGCTTCCTGCAGGAACTTTTCCTCGTAATAAGAGAGCAGCATTTTGTCGTGCTTGATGATGGGGAGTTCTTCTTCTTTAGGTATTTCGATGCCGCGCAGCTGGGAGTGGATAGTCTGGGCGGCGATTCTGCCTTGATAAATAGCGATGCTGACCAAGCCGAGTTGGAAGGCGTCTCCGCCAGCGTAGATGTTTTCCACGCTAGTTTGACCCTGTTCGTCGATTTTCACCCAGTCTTTGGGGTTGCCGACTTTTTCCAGCCCCTCGAATTCGGGTTCCTGACTGATGGCGGCGATTAAGGTGGAAGCTTCCAAGTCGAAATAGTCACCTTCGATGGGGATGGGCCTGCGCCTGCCGGAGGAATCGGGTTCACCTAATTCCATACGCTGGCATTTCAGCACCATCCGATTATCGCCGTCGGTGTTCACTTCAACGGGGATAGCGAGGAAGTGGAACTGTACCTCTTCTTCTTCGGCGCCGGTGATTTCTTCGTCGATGGCGGGCATTTCTTTACGGGTGCGGCGGTATAGGATGGTGGCTTTAGCGCCAATCCGACGGGCGACGCGGGCGGCGTCGATGGCGGTGTCTCCGCCTCCGACCACTACCACATTATCGCCGACATCTATTTTTTCGCCGCTGTTGATGCGATTCAGGAATCCGGTACCGGTGAAGACTCTGGCTGAATCTTCGCCGGTGATGCCAAGCATTTTGCCCTTATGAGCGCCAATGCCGACGAAGATGGCATCGTATTCCCTGCGGAGTTCTTCCAATGGAATATCTTTACCCACCACCGTATTGCATTTGATTTCGATGCCCATATCTTCCAGCCGATGATATTCCGCATCGATAATATCCCGGGGCAGGCGGTAAGCTGGTATTCCGTAGCGAAGCATTCCCCCGGTTTTGGGAAAAGCTTCAAATACAGTTACTTTATATCCCAACCGGGTAAGTTGATAAGCGCAGGACATTCCAGCGGGACCGGAACCGATGACCGCAATTTTTTCTGGCTGTTTTTCTTCGGATAGCAGGGTCGGCTTCAAGCCTTTCTCTAAACCGTAATCGCCGATGAATCGTTCGATATTGTTAATGCCGACGCTGGCTTCTTTATACTGTCGATTGCAGTCGCTTTCACAGGGATGCGGGCATACCCGCCCTAAAATCGCCGGGAAAGGGTTCTTTTCCATCAATATATTCCAGGCGTCCACAAAGGATTCGTCATAAGTGCGCTCCATTTTTTCTGACTGACCGATGGTGGTCAGGATTTCTCGTATGGAAGTCTGATTGGGACAGCTATTTTGACAGGGGGGTTTCTTGAGCACATTCACAGGCCTCAAATTGGAAGTCTGAACAGCGGAACCTCCGGTGAATGCTCTGGTGCGTAAGCCTTTTTTCTTCTTCTTAACTACTTTCGCCATAGTATTGTTATTCCCCAAGGGGATGTTTTGTTAGTGATATAAGTGTAATTGTCAAGTTGTTTTTATAGTTGAACAGGAACTCACTGGATATTATGGATATTACGAAATCTTTCAGCCGCATCGACAAATCTTTCACCCCATTCCGGGACGCCCAAAGCGTGTATATGCAGATAGCCAGCTAATACATTCTTATAGATGACGCCGTCCCTGCGGTCGAAGCACCCGGTTCCCCGCAAAACCTGGAAAGCGGTGTGGAATTTTTCCTGCCCTTCAATGAATTTAGTATAGTGGAACTCATGTCCTTTAAGAACAGTTCCCCGCGGGAAATAAGGATTCTCTCCAGTAACTTTAACCTCACAATATCCATGACCTTGAGGTCTGGGTTCCACTTTGAGTTTCATAGGGAAGACATCTGCGAGAGGGAATTCTTCGCCGCCCCATTTGAGAGAGCGGCAGAGATAGATTAAGCCTCCGCATTCAGCATAGATGGGGAGCCCCGCTTCGGCTGCGCTCTTCACCGAATTCCTGAGCGATTCATTGGCGGAAAGTTCCCGTAGATGTGTTTCTGGGAATCCGCCGCCGATGAACAATCCATCGCATTTTGGCAGCGCATCGGATTTCAATGAAGAGACGGGGATAATTTCAGCGCCCGCATCCTGCAGCGCCTCCAGGTTTTCTTGATAATAGAAGGTGAAAGCGGAATCGCAGAAATAACATATTCGGGCTCGGATTTTTTCAGCGCCGCTTCGTCTCATTATCGGTTCCGGGGGCGATTCAGGTGGGGAAACGCTATTGGCGATTTCCAGAATTTGTTCGGCGTAAAGATGCTTCTCGGCAATCTGTGCTAAAACTGAATGCAGCGATTCTATTTTAGGATGTTCTTCAGGTGTAACTAATCCGAGATGCCGTCCGGGCAGGAAATTCTCATTTTCTAAGCGGGGGATAAATCCTAAAGTTGGAAGACCGCAGTATCGTTCCACTGATTTTCGCAGAAGATTCCGATGCCTTTCACCGGCGGTGCGGTTGAAGATGACACCGGCGATTTTTACTTCCGAGTCAAGCTCTTGACAGCCGAGGACGAGGGCGGCGATGGTGCGGGTAACTTTAGCGGCGTCGACCACCAGAATTACCGGTGTATCAAGCAGTTTAGCCAGTTCGGCGGAACTGTGTGTTCCATCGACATTCAAGCCGTCGTGCAGACCGCGGTTGCCTTCGATGAGGGCGATATCTTTTCCAGCGGAGTTGAGAAAGAACGATTGGCGAACCTTTCGCCTGTCAACCATATAAGTATCGAGGTTCCTGGCGGGTGAGCCGGAAGCCCATCGCAGCCAGGCTGCATCTATATAGTCCGGACCTTTCTTAAAAGCGGCGGTTGCGAGCCCTTTGGTGCGCCAAAATGCAAGTAGGCTCAACGAGACCAGAGTTTTTCCACAGTCGCCGCCGGTTCCGGCAATCATTAATCGGGGATAGTTATCAACAGGCATTTCAGCCCAATTTCAGCGGCTTACGCCAACCTAATCAGTCGGTGGAGCCGCACCTTCCTTGTGCGGCAGTTCGACATAACTTCCACCGAAGTAGGTATAAACGCAGCGTTCGGAATCGATTAACATTCTGACAGCTTGTTTGCAGGCTTTTTTGTCGACTTCATCGCCGTACAGCTCGATCATCGATTTGGTGAGGTCCATCGCCTTCAATTTTTTCTTGCCTTGAGCCTCGGCAACCAATTTATACATTGATTCGGCGATTTCTTCAATTGGCATTGCCATAATTAAATACCTCTCGGTTAATATGTGAGGTGAGCGGAGCGCTTATAGGTCAAACCGGCGTGTTTGAAATCGTCAATATGTTCCTTCTGGAAGGGGATGCCGGTTTTCTTGAAGAAATTAGGCCAGCCGATGCGGTTAATCCATTCTCCGATGCGCTCGTAATTCCGGGCGTCTTTACGCCAGACATCGATGATATTCACAATGGAATTAACTACCGTGGGCCAGCGAGGCGGCTCATTCTCAATGTAGGGCACAGCCAGTTTGGAGAACATCGGTTCCTGACGGGCGTTGGAAACTTTACCGCCTACCCATAGAGAAACGCCGTCGTTCAGCGCGTTGTTCAGCGGCAATGCAGGGCACACGGTGTAGCAGTTGGCGCAGAACATGCACATCTCTTCGATGATTTCCACCGAAGCAACACCTTCAACCGTTGCGGGCCGGATAGCGGCGGTGGGACAGGAAGCTGACACATTGGGTATTTCACATACTTTGCGCAGATTCTTATGGTCAATTATAGGCGGTCTGCGGTGAACGCCCAATATGGCGATATCCGAGCAATGAACCGCGCCGCACATATTCAAACAGCAGGCGAGGGCGATGCGGCATTTGGCGGGCAGATCCATATTCGCATAATGTTCGAAGATAGCGTCCATAACCGCTTTGACTATCCCGGAAGCGTCGGTGGCGGCGCTGTGGCAGTGAATCCATCCCTGGGTATGGACGATGCTGGTGATGGATTTGCCCATACCGCCGACCGGATGCCCCAATTCAGCCAGCGCTTCGATGATTTCATCTATCTTGGATTCATCGGTGGTCATAAATTCGATATTATGACGGCTGGTGAAGCGGAGGTGTCCGCCGCAGTATTTATCAGCCAGGTCGCAAATCATGCGGATTTTCTTGATGCTCATTAATCGCGAACCGCCGGCGCGGATGGTATAGACTTTATCTCCGGTCTCGGAGACATGCATCAGCACTCCCGGCTTCAGGATTTCGTGGTATTTCCACTTGCCGTAGTTTTCCTTGATGACCGGCGGCAGGAATTGTTCATAATGCGGGGGACCTATGTCTGTAATTCTGTCTTTAAGGTCGATAGCCATAGTGGCATTCTCCTATTAAAATTTTAAATTGGCGAATTATTATTGATTCAGAAGGCGGCTTATTCGTCAGCCTCTTCTTCCTCTTCATCTTCCTCCTCGAAGTATTCTTCGTAGAAGATATAGGGATTTTCGCGGGGGTGAGCGACCATTTCAGCCACCGGTTCCACTCCGACCGCTTCGAGGAAATTACCCATTCCCACGCGCTGAATGAATTCGCCGATTCTTTCCCGGTTCTTGCCTTCTTCGCACCATAAATCCCACATTTCCTCGACCAGGTCTTTGAGTTCCTGATATGGGGGTTCCATTTTGAAGAAGGGGATGATGACGGAAGAGAGGAATGCGCCTTCAATAATGGGGGCTTTGGAGCCGATGAGGATGCAGGCGCCGGTGTCGGTCCCGGGGCGGAGAGCTTTGGGCATCACATTGATGCAGTGCATGCAGTGGACGCAGGCGCGGTTGTCGATGCAGAGTTCCTTCCCGTCCCAAGCTATGCATTTGGCGGGGCATAGTTCGACCACATCTTTTTGAATATCGAGCCCCCGGTCAGCATATTCCAGAACGGCGTCTTTATCCATCCGAATATCGTCGCGCCAGGTGCCAATAAAGGAAATATCAGCGCGGGCGATGGCGGCTACGCAGTCGTTAGGGCATCCGGAGAATTTGAATTTCCACTTGTAAGGGAAGGCGGGACGGTGGATTTCGTCCTGATAGGTCATAGTGAAATCGTAGCAGGCAGCCATAGTGTCATAGCAAGACCACTCGCAGCGTGATTGACCCAGGCAGCAGCTTGGGGTTCTCACATCGGAGCCGGAGCCGCCAATATCAAACCCGTTCTTTGCCAATTCCTGGAAGGTCGGTTCCAAAGCGTCTGTATGGCACCCCAGGAGGATGATATCTCCGGTGGAACCGTGCATATTGGTGATGCCGGAACCGTGGCGTTCCCAGATGTCGCAGACGGTGCGCAGAGCTTTGGTGGAATAGTACCAGCCTGCAGGCTGATTGATCCTCATAGTATGGAAGTGGGCGATGTGAGGATATTCTTCGGGCAGGTCGTTATAACGACCGATTACTCCGCCTCCATATCCTAACACGCCGACTATTCCGCCGTGTTTCCAGTGACAGATTTTTTCTCTGTAAGACCGTTCCAGCAGATTGAGCAGGTCGCTGCCCATTGGGTTAGTTTCCGCAGCCATTTTAATTTCTTTTACGAAACTGGGCCAAGGACCCTTTTCAAGTTCATCGAGAAGCGGAGTTTCTGATGTTTTTTCCGCCATGCTTACTCCTTGGATTAAAGATTCAGTATTATTTATTTAATTTTCATTGACGAACACATAAAACAGCCCCGAAATTAAAAGAAAATATTCACAAAAGCCGGATATATTTCGGGGATAATAAAACCTCTTCCCCCAATAAGTTTAATTCTAACAATATAAAAAAAGAATTGAAAAAGTCAAGAAAATTTGTGAAAAAAATGTCAAATTGAGCTGTATACCATTGGCTGCAGGGAGTTGATATATTTAAAATGATGATGGTGTAATTTGATTTTTCATCCTGTATAACATAACTTAATACTCAAAATGCTGAAATTTGCATTTTTGCTGGTGGAAACAATAAAACATATTGCGATGTGCAAGTTCACAAAGAGCCAAGCGCCAAGGATTTTACTTTATATTGTTCACTCGCTGTTCATTTCAGTTCCGGTTTATCCGGGTTATAAATCCCCTAACCCGGACGAGCCGGAACAAATTCAAAAATCGAAATCCGAAATCCGAAACAAATTCAAAATTAAAAACTCAAAACTAATGAGACTTATACTTGGCAATTTGTAAGTTAATAAGTATTATAAAATTACAAGATTTTCAGCCAGAAAAAACACAAATCTCAGAATTTAGATGCTACGCCTCGTCCGGGAC
>JABMRZ010000473.1 GCA_013202315.1 Candidatus Tariuqbacter arcticus
CTCTGCAGTCGACAGTTAGAATGATTCACTGGATATAATGAAACTTATGGATATACAGTATGTTACAATTTACATCATTTCCATAATTTCCAGTGAATTCTTACCGTCTCACAATTTTCGGACAGTCTGAAGCAGCAAAGAGCATAAAGCTCCACAAAGATATTTTATTCTCTCATAAATTAAGGATTCGTGTTTATTTGTGTTCATTCGTGGTTAATTATATCAATCCCAATTCTTATTCTTAAAACACTGATCATAAACCGACGAATATTATTTTTATGGTTCTTCGCTGTTTTGTATGGGTAGAGATAATATCTGTTATACTGTCTGTTCAGCTCTTCTTTAAACCTTCCTCTATACCGTCATTCCCGCAAGCGAAGAGCGTCGGGAATCGCTTTGTATTATGGAGCCGATTCCGGACAAGTAGGAATGACGAGATAGGGCTTTTCTGGCGGAAATTAAAACATTCACCCAACGAAATAGCGAGGAATCAACTAGGTTCTTCGCTGAATCGTATGGGTAAAGATAATATCTGTTATACTGTCTGTTCAGTTCTTCTTTAAAAACCTTCCCTATACCGTCATTCCCGCAAGCGCAGCGCGTCGGGAATCGCTTTGTATTATAGAGCCGATTCCGGACAAGCCGGAATGACAAGATAGGTGTTTCTGGCGGAAATTAAAACATTCATCCACACAAAACAGCGAGGAACCTATAATTAAATTTATACCAATAACAAAAAGCCAAAACTCCCAACGGTTTCAATCCAACTCGCGGACTTCGACCTCGCCGAATTCGGTGAGTTGGTCATAGACTTCCTCCTTCTTACCCACTACCACTATCGCCATATTATCGGGGTGCAGATACCTCCCCGCCATTATTTTTACATCCTCGATGGTGACCGCCCGGACTTTATCGCGATAGGTTTCGATAAAATCATCTCCCAAATCATAGAGCTCAATATGCATCAACTGCTCCGCAATTTGATTCGGAGTTTCAAACCTCATCGGATATGAACCGGTGTAAAACGATTGGGCGTCAGCTAATTCCTCCGCCTCGGCAGCCTGGTCTTGAAACAGAACTATCTGCTTGATGATTTCCTTAACAGCCTCGCCCACGGATTCATTCTTGGTGAAAGTGGAGATTCCGAAAGGACCCGGTATCTTTCGATAATCGAATCTGGAGTGGATACTGTAAGTCAAACCCATTTCAGCCCTGACCGTCTTCAAAAGCCTGGAAGAAAACCCGCCCCCGCCGTAAATGTAATTCATCAGACTAATTGAGAAATAATCCTCGTTGGAACGGGCGATGCCCAAATGCCCCATCCTGATTTGGGACTGAGTTGCATCGGGCTTGTTCACTAACAGAATATTCAAACCTTCCGGCGCTTTTGGTTCGGTCAGATCAACAGCGGGGATGTCCCGCTTCTTCCAATCACCGAATTTTTCTTCCAGTGCCTTGAAAATTTCATCCGAATTAACATCGCCGGCGACTATCAACACCGAATTGTTGGGAACGAAATAAGCGCTGTAAAAATCGACGATATTCGACCGCTTCAGGTTCTCCAAGGTTACATCGGTGCCGCTTACTATATAACCGAAGGGATGATTTCCGTATAGGTATTCCGCGAAATATTCATTGGCAAGGTTCGCCGGGTCTTCCCTGCATTTCAAATAATACGAAATCGCCCGGGCGCGCAGTCTTTCAATTTCGCTCTTCTTGAACACCGGGTTCAAGGCGACATCGGTGAATAAATCCAAGCCCGTTTCAAAGTGGCGGGTCAAAACTTGACAGGAAACATTCGACCGATCCCATCCCGGGAAAGAACTCAAATTCCCACCCACAAAATCGATCTCTTCAGCGATATCCACCGCACTGCGGGACTTCGTCCCCCTGGTCAACAAATCGGCGGTGAAGGAAGCCAAGCCAGCCAGGTTACCAGGGTCGTTGGAGGCGCCGGTCTTGACCATCAGCATGAAAGACACAACCGGCAATTCGTGATGTTCCACCACTATAAGTTTCAAACCGTTATCCAGCGTCTTTTCATTGATTTCGGGGAGCTTCACCGGCGCAAGTTCGCCGGCGGCGGGGGGCTTATACCCGGGAACCTTGTCCCCGCCCCCGCAGGAAAGGAAGAGAACTAAAGGTATTAAGGCGATGAATGTTTTTATTTTCATTTTATTTTCTCCTGATAATGTGGGATTTAAATTGGTTCTTCGCTATTTCATGTAGGCAAATCACCCTTTGTCAATCCTGAAATACCCTGTCATTCCCGCATGCTTTTAGCGGGAATCCATACTTTATTTCCATGAATCGTTGTGCCGAATGTTCGGCAAAATGGTTCATCCAAACAAAACAGCGAGGAACCTTAAATTTCTTCCGGCACCAAAATAATCACGGTTCTATTATCCTCAACTAAGTATTCTTCCGCCACCCGCATGATATCTTCCTTGGTGACCGACTGCAGTTTTTTATACGCTTCGACGATTTTCTTGTAATCCCCGGCGCGAACCGCATAATCGGCTATGCTCAGGCCTTTCCGCATATTGGTCTGCAGTCCGAAGACGAAATCGGCTTCCAATTGATTCATCGCCTTCTGCAGTTCTTTATCACTGACTTCCTCTTTCGCAAAGCGTTCGATTTCCTCGAAGAGCAACCTTTTGCCTTCATCGATTTCATGTCCGGCGTTCATTGCGCAATAGACATTAAACAAACCCGGGTCTTCCAATTCATCTACAAATCCCCCGGCGTACAAGGCCACTTGTTCCTCATAAACCAAACGCTTATACAGCCTGGAACTTCGCCCGTCAGAGAGGATTTTCTGCATCACCTGCAGGGGCGGGATATCTTCGTGTATCATCTCCGGGATATGATACCCCGCAAACAACATCGGCAGCTGCGCCATCCGCTTTACATAAGCGATGCGTTCCCCTTTTTGAGGGGGTTCAACCGTGCTCACCGGCGGCGGCGGCTCCTGAGCGGGAATCTTACCATAATATTTCTTCACCATCTTCAGCGCCTTTTTAGTATCGAAATCGCCCACAATCGCCAGGGTGATATTGTTCGGCGCATAATGAATTCGGTGATATTCCCGGCAGTCCTCCAAAGTTATCGCATCGATGTCGGACATCCATCCGACAATATGCCAGCCGTAGGAATGGGCGTTATACGCGGTCGCCAGCAGCTGTTCATGCAGGCTGCCGAAATTATCGTCATCGATCCGGTAGCGCCGTTCTTCCTTGACCACTTCCCGCTCGGACGACAGAGTCTCCTGGGTTAAAGCCAAATTCGCCAATCGTTCGGCTTCCAGGGAAATCACCAATTCGAGCTTGTCCGGCACGATATTCTCGAAAAAGACGGTAACATCTTGTGCGGTGAAAGCGTTGCACCATCCTCCGTTTTTCTTAATGATAGTCGCATGTTCTTCGGGACCGTATTTCTTCGAACCTTTGAACATCATATGTTCAAAAAGGTGTGAAATGCCGGTGATGCCCTGCCTTTCATTGCGCGAACCGGTGTGCACCCACATTTGAAAGCTTACTATGGGAGCGCTGTGGTCCTCCAATGTCAATATTTTCAATCCGTTGTCTAAAGAATGCTCCTCCACATTCAAATTCTCTAGGAATTCACTCCCGATGTCCTTTTCCATTTGGGCGAATACAATGGTGGAAAGGAACATCATTAAAATTACTGCCGATGCTTTCCTCATAATCACTCCGGTTTGACTATTATCTTATACTACGATTAGATACTTGACACTTGGCACTTGATACTTGACACTTGATACTTGACACTTGATGACATAATTATGATACTTGATATCTTGGTCTTGTTCTAGGAATACAAAATCTAAATTAAATCTTTATGAATAAATAAAAGGGGTTTAGAATCTAAATGAGCTAAATGAAGGGGCCAAAATGATGATCTTTAGAGTGAGACGCCAAAACTTGATTGGTTTAGTACACACGTTTACATGGGACTTTGCCGATGATGACGCAGTCAGATACACAATTTGTCTTTTTTGCCTTCGTTACATTCAAAATTGGCCATTTAAAAGTTCACACTTGACACTTGATACTTGAAACTTGACACTTGACACTTGA
>JABMRZ010000474.1 GCA_013202315.1 Candidatus Tariuqbacter arcticus
AAAATAATGTCCAATAATCATCTGTGTAGGGGTTCAATATATTGAACCCTTATAGTAAAAGTCAAGTATTTATTTTGTTGGGGTTTGATTAATCAAACCCCTACGATACAAGGTATTAATTTATGGTTCAATAATCTATGACAATAGGACATTCTTTTTGGGAAATGCTATATGCGGATTAAAAGGATAATCGCATTTATCGTTTTAATATTTCCTGGATTTATCATCGGCTGCGGAGATGGTGGTTCAATGAAGTATTATTATGATGATGTGGCAGGGCGAGCCGATGCTTTGGTCAAATTTGACCGGCGGGTTATCGATATATATCGATGGGATTTGCAAGCATCGCTGGAAAGAGCGATCGATGTGACCAACGCTGACACTGCCAGCCGGATAGCTTTTCGGGAAATCGAGTATCCTCTATATGAGAAAGAGGGGTATTTCAACGCTTATGTGGATATGTTGGACTATCGATATATGATTAATGCGGTCAGGAACTTCATTTCGTTGAAGAGCAAGGTCGAAATGCCGATATTTTACCGGGTGAACGATGAATTGAGGATGGTTTTCAGGGGGGATTCGGGTTTGACGCTGGAGGATTCGCTGGGGAGCGGTTATTTTGTGCCGGCTGATTCGGTGGAGTATTTCTGGGAGTTCCTGGAATTCATAAAATTCTCGGTTGAAGGGGATTCGGTATTCGATATTAAGGGCATTACCGCATATGTGGATTCTATTATCTTCAGTCAAACCGCAGCGCTGAAAAAGAAGTATAAACTGCAGCAGCTTAAGGTCAAGAGAGCGCTGTTCCGCCTGGGGATGCTTGACAGCAGGAACGACCGCAGGCAGGTCGACTGCGTCTTCAGCTTACATAATCCAAATGTATATATGTGTATATTCGACGCTTCGATTATCCTCGAAGGGAAAGGCGGGAGGACGATTCATTCCTTCAGTGCGGAGGAGAATAGAATAGAGGCGGCGGCAAGCGAAGAATTTCAAGTTTCAACCGTCCTTCGCTCCTACCAGGCGGAACGGATAAAAAGAATCTATGTGGAAATTCACAATGTGACTACGGAGGATGAAAGGGCGAGGAAGTATATGGATTGATTAAGTGTGAAAGTGTGAAAGTGTGAATATAGACAAAAGTGTTATACTATCATATCGATATTGTGTGTTTCTCCCCGGTCGAAGATGATTGCTTGGTTTAAATCGTAGGCGGAACCGGGTGTATTCTCATCGTTGTTTCTAATATGTGGATTTATGTTTTGAATTGAGAATTTGTCCTCAACGACATTTTCCTTCCTGATAGCATTCACCGCTTCTTTAGCTTCTGCGACTTTAGGGTTATTCCCATTTCCCTGCATTTTTTCGGTGTTCTTTTCGACGATTTCCTGGCGGGCTTGGGCAGCTTTATGCCGGGCTTTGGCGGCGGTGGAGCGGTCTTTTGGTGAGGGGTCTGCGGGCGCGAGGGCGGCTCTTTCCACCTGCACCGCGATGCGCAGGTCTTCTTCCGGGGTGACGCCGTTGGGGATGCGGAGTTTCACTTCGCCGCTGACAGCGTATTGATTTCCATCGGGCCCGGTTTCATATTGGTAATTCGCTCCGCCTACGGCTAAACCTGCGGCGGCGGAAAGGTGAGCCTGCTCGTGAGCGCGGACTTTATGGTCGCGCTGGCGTAGTTTTTCAACTTTGCGCTCTTCTTCGTCAGTGAGGGGTTCTCCGTTGGTTTTAGTGTCTTGAGGTTCGGAGGGTTCAGTTTCGGTGGGTTCATCTGATTCATCTGATTTGTCTAATTCGGCGAGGATTTTCGCTTCTGGGGAAATGGTCATTCTGTCGGTGTTTTTTCCGCTCTTCGAGCTGTCCTCCGCAATACGGCGGCTTTCCGGTGAATCGTCTGAAGCGGTGATCACACCATCGTCATACTTTTGGGGAGTTAAATCGGTGTAGTGATCCCATATACTCAAATAGCCAAGGGTGTTTTGAACGCTGGAAATCATATTTCAAAAACAGGATTTAGGGATTAGGGATTAGTGGGCTGACATCCCGGACAGCCGGGATATACACCCTATTTTCATATTTTGCAGCTATTTCCCGACTATTCGGGATGAGGGTGTATATCGATATTATGAAGAGGGCGTAATCCCCCTTATCTACTATATCGGCGGTAAAGTGAAAAACTTTACTTTTTCATTGGGATTCGCATATTAAAATACAAATGAGCGAAACTTTCGACATAAGGAATTGACCGACTCGGATACAACAATATTTGTATTTTATCCTTTTTTTTATTAGCTTTAGCAAAGGATATAGTTGCATCAAATATTAATAATTTTCCATTTATTATTGGAGGAGAAAATGATGAATTCAACAGGAACAAGAATCATCATTACATCGATGGTTTTTTTGATGATTGCCGTACAGGCAATCGCTGCCGAGCCTTTTGAGGCGAAGCCGCTGGCGAGGCTTTTTATGACGCCCAACGGCAGAGTGCTGGAATCGATGGAGGTTTCATTGACGCTCGGCGGGGCGTTCGGAGCTATGAACAAGGGGGAATATCTGGGAATCGCTTCCATCGGCTTGGGGGATGTGGCTGAACTCGAAGTCAGCACCTGGAGGCTGGTATCCAATCTTTTCAAGGGCACCACCGCCCTGGGCACCACATCGCTGAAAGTGGTGGTCTTTCGATCTGGTGAAGAATCAATGCTGCCGGACGCAACTCTAACCTTCCGCTCCAATCCCAGTTGGGCTTCGATAAAGGTCAGCGGCGATGACCTTTCTTCCGATATCATCGATCAGGTGGATGATGTGAATTTTGAGATGCACATGGCGAGCCTATATTTAACCGTTTCCAAGTATCTTTTTGCAGACATCACTCTGCACGCGGGTGTTTCCTTGATGGATGTCCGCACACGGTCGGGGAGCGCTCTTTTAGTCGACACCCCTGCGAGCAGTGATATCCCCGACCTGCAGGAGAATATTGTGAGCGGTTTTGTGGGGTTTGAAAGACAGGTCAATCCGCGCACGATTTTGATGGGTGAGATATCCAGCGTGCCGCGTTTCAACTACCGTCCGCAAAGGAATATGTTGGAGGTCGATCAGGTGGCGCTCATCATCGCCGGTTTCCGTTTTTACTTCACGGAGCGTATATCGACCGATGCCGGGGTAAAATACCGCACCGACTACGACGGTATCGCCGACGCTGAAATAAGCGTGGGTTTGAATGTTGGTTTCAATTTAAAACAGGTCTACGATTTCGTCAAGCGGTGAGTTTGCGCAGGGACGGGAAGGAATGACAGAATGTTGTGCGCATATCTGCTTAGGAATTCCGGCCAAGCCATATTGAGGAATAATCCAAAGCCTATAGCCCATAGCCCCCAGCCTAAACTATTACGCCTCGTTCCCACGCTCCCGCGTGGGAATGCATACGCGCCCACCAATCTGGCACACGTCCAGCACACCATCGGGACCGCATGGTTTGATGCGCCTGACCGTGCGTCCGCGGTTGCCCGTGAG
>JABMRZ010000475.1 GCA_013202315.1 Candidatus Tariuqbacter arcticus
CCAGACTGAATAACCGCTCTTTTTATGATTCAGCATCTTTTTTCTGTGTATTCCGTGCCTTCAGTGGATTTCTGTGTTTCAAAACCAATATTCATAGCATTGGCATTATTCCGCTTCCACTCCCCTTCGCTTTTGGAGCTCTCCTGAATGTCACATTCACTTGCCTGGAAGGCGGATAATCGACCCGTTTCCCAGCTAACAACTCCGATATGGACAATATTTGAATACGCGGATGCTCCCCCCAGGGTGAATGATAGAACCCTGCGCCCGCCGCTTCCGAAATCATCTGTCTGGTAGGTTCCTTGAAGGTCAACAGCACCCCGATTTCAGCGTTCTCCCGCTCAATCACACCCCGCAAATCCCTGATATGTGAAACCGAAACCTTGCCAGATTTAACCGAAAAAATTATCTGATTGGTCTTACCGTTCTTATTTTCGTCATGGAAATACAGTCTGCCGTCAATTCCCCTATCCGCCCCTTTTTTCTCTTCTACCGGGCGAGCGCCCACCAACCCCAATGCCCACCACTGAAATTGATACGGGTCTTGTTTCGCCAGCGCTTCAGCATCGGGCAAGGATACAGGTTCACCCACGACTTTAACTTCCACCCTATCCTCAAACGAGGTTTGAAACCTATGCTTTATCAATGTGATAGCCAGGTGGGTAATATCGATCCCAATCCATTTCCGAGTCAAACGCTGAGCGACAGCCACAGTTGTCCCACATCCGCAGAACGGATCGAGGATAGTATCGCCTTTGTTGCTGCTCGCTTCTATGATGCGTTCGAGCAGCGCTTCCGGCTTTTGAGTAGGATATCCGAGGCGCTCTTTTGCTTGGGAATTAATATGGTTAATTCTCCAAACATCAGGAGAAACGGTTCGCTTATCTTTAACTTCTACTATTCGTGCAAACTCAGAAAGTCTTATTCTTCCTTCTTTTACCGCTTCATCAACCTGTGCTCTGTTATAAACGATAAGTTGCGGTTGACGGCGGCTATCAATCATCACCGTATTTCTATCCCAACCTTTAACATGTTTCTTCTTTTGACCTCTCGTTGGCTCAATATGTAGAATATTAAATATATAAAAAGAGCTCTTTGAATAAAAGAAAATAACATCGTGCATTTTTTGGAAATGACGGCTCGCCGCAGTCCATCTTCTATAATGCCATACTATTTCATTCCTGAAATTCCTCTTCCCAAACACCGCATCCATCAATAATTTCAAATAATGACTCGCAGTCGGGTCGCAATGCAGGTAAATGCTCCCGGTCGGCTTCAGAACCCGCTTCAATTCCACCAGCCTCGGAGCCATCATCGCCAAATACGCCAGCATATCATTCTCACCAAGGAGCAACCTGAACGACTGCATCGCCCGGCAAACTTCTCCCCCCGCCTCCACCACTTCCTTATACGCCAATGCGGATTCCTGATTCCAACTCCAAGTATCCTCGAAAGCTATCATTTGCGCTTGAGAGCCCGAACCGTTCCGCTCTTCGAAAAGGACATTGTAATCCTGCTCGCTCTTGAAAGGCGGATCCAAGTAAATCAAATCGACCGATTCATCTCGAATATACTGTCGGAGTATATCGAGATTATCACCGTAATATAAAATACTATCATCCATATCGACAATACCTCACAATATTTGATACTTGGCACTTGGTACTTCCTTTACAACTTGAATCCCTTCAATGACTTGCGTAGAATTCCAATCGCCATATCCGCTTCATCTGCGCTGACATTCAACGGCGGCCGGAACCTAATAGTCTTCCACCCGCACCCGATGACCGCCAAACCATTATCCATTAACAATCCGATAAGTTTATTGCGGTGCTCACCCGAAGGAAGGTCGAACGCCATCATCAAACCTCTGCCCCGCGCATTGGAAATGACTTCCGGGAATTCGCTTTGAATTCCTTCCAATCTTCTTAAAATGACATCGCCCATTTTCGCGGCATTCTCAACCAGGTTTTCTTCCTGAATCACTTCTAAATAGCGCTGGGCGCGCACCATATCGATTACATTTCCCCCCCAAGTGGAATTCAGCCTGCTGGAAACGACAAAGACATTATTTTCCACTTCATCGATTCGCCTGCTGACCATACAACCGCAAACCTGGGTCTTCTTGCCGAATGCGAGCGCGTCCGGTTCAGCGCCGTTAAAATGCTGATGGCACCACATCTTTCCGGTCAACCCCAAACCTGTTTGCACTTCATCGTAGATAAGGAAAATATCGCTCTCATCGCAGATTTGCCTTAGTGTTCGGAAAAATTCCGGCCGGAAGTGATTATCACCCCCTTCGCCCTGAATCGGCTCGATGATGAGGGCGGCGATATCATCTCCTTCTTCGGCGATAGTTGTCTTTATCTGATTAAGTGCAAGTTGTTCAGCCGCCCCCACTGCCTTAAGGTTTTCTTCATTCAGTGGAAATTTAACTATAGGACTGTCAATCCGCGGCCAATCGAATTTAGGATACCATTTATGCTTCACCACCGCCGGAGTATTGGTCAGTGATAGTGTATATCCGGTTCGCCCATGAAACGCACCCGTGAAATGGATAACCTTCCACCCCGCCTCCCGGGTGAAGCCTTTGGCAAAATTCTTCTGCACCTTCCAATCGAATGCGGCTTTCAAAGCGTTTTCAATTCCCAATGCCCCGCCGGCAATCAAGAAAAGATACGGCAGATAATTAGGCATAGCGATCTCTGCGAAGTTAGCCACGAATGAAGCTAATTCCACTGTGTATAAATCGGAATTGGTCACATTATTCACCGCCGCCCTACCCAACTTTTCCAAAAAAGCAGGCTCGGTCAGCTTTGGGTGATTATGCCCTATCGGAGCAGAAGCGAAAAATGAGAAAAAATCCAAATATTCCCTTCCGCTCAGTGAATCATAAATAAAAGTCCCCCGTGATTTCTCCAAATCGAGCACTATCTTCATCCCATCTGCCAGCATATGCTCGCCGATTATTCTGTGCACATCTTTTGGCTCAACTTTAATCAAATTTGCCTCCTTCGTTTTAAGGTGATGATGTTAATATTTGTTTTAATTAGAGATAAATCTCGAATCCTCAATTATCGCTTCAACACTTGTTATTAAAAGTAATTTTATGTAAATTTATAACTTATGATACGGTCAAGAGGGAAAATCTTCGTTTGAAAACAGTGATTACTAAAATCGATTCCGATTATGAATAATGCTTGAAATTACTTAAACATTAAATTTATGAATTTTTTCATAATTTTACAAATTCTATTCGTTTTCTTTTTCATTAAATCTGATTATATCTAACCTTCAATTCATAGAAACTAATAGAAGAGACAACCTAACTTTCATACCTTGATTATGGAAATACTTAAACTTCTGTTTATAATCATATTAATCGCCATTTTAATGTGGCGAAAAGTCGACCTGGGTCTATCCTTAATGATAGGTTCGATCTTTATGGGGGCGTTATACGGTATGAACGCTAATACAATCGCCCAATCCGCTTTAACAGCGGTGATTGAACCCAATACCATCGAATTAATCTTCGCCGTCTTCTTGATTATTATGCTGGGAAAAATTATGCTGGCAAGTGGAAATCTTGAAGTGATGGTCGACTCCCTGGAATGCCTTATACGAGACCGCCGTATAGCGATGGTAATACCGCCCGCCCTGATCGGATTGCTCCCCGCCCCTGGCGGCGCTATGCTGTCCGCGCCTATGGTGGACGAATCTGCAAAGAAATTAAGCATCACCGCCGAGCAGAAGACTTACCTTAATTTCTGGTTTCGACATCTATGGGAATATTGCTGGCCCCTCTATCCGGGTCTGATTATAGCCGCCGCTGTTTTAAAAGTACCGCTGACAGCATTGATAAAAGTGCAGTTTCCACTCGCCTTTGCGGCGATTCTTGCAGGCGTAATCTTCGGATTACTGCCAATTAAAACCGTAAAAAACCGCAGAATAAAGGGAAACAACAACTTCCTAACCACGCTTTGGCGCTTCATTCGCTGTATTTGGCCTATATGGTTGATTCTCATCGGTTTGATGCTGTTCAGACTTCCCATCTTGATTATCCTGTCTACCATTATTATAATTATGTTGATCTCACTCAAAGTTGACTGGCGCACAAAATTGAAGATTGTCATTAAGTCAATCTCCTGGAGAATTATTCTGTTGTTGTTATCAGTAATGATATTCAAACATATTGTGATGGATTCCTCGGCGGTGGAATCGATTCCTACACTTCTGCACGCCAGTGGAGTATCTCCCATAATACCCGCTTTCGCCATCCCCTTCCTGCTTGGTATACTAACCGGCGTAAATCAAGCGTATATCGGAGTATCATTTCCCTTGCTGCTCCCTTTCTTTGGAACAAATGAAATCAACCTACAATTGGTGATGTTCGCATACGCCGCCGGTTTTGCTGGAGTTCTCCTATCGCCGGTCCATCTGTGCCTGCTGTTGACGAAGGAATATTATGGCGCAAAGTGGGGAGGCATATATAAGCTTTTAATGCCTTCAGTCGTCTTTGTGCTTATCGCCAGCCTAATTCTGATGTTTATTTGATTATATGTAACGATTAAAAGCGAATAACTGTTCTTAAATTTAAAACTTTTCACCCAAAATAGTCGTCATATAAATAGAAAAGAAATTGAAGCCGATAATTCTAATAGAGAATTTAAACTCACTTCAACATCAATCGAAACATTTAAGGAGTAACAAAAATGAATAAGACCAGCAGACTAATATTAATCACCAGCGCCGCACTCCTGCTAATCGCCGCCTTAGGAATGGGTATATTCAGCATAGCCGGTGATAAAGATTCAGGCGGCTTTCTGGGAGTCTACATCGAAGATCTGTCGGACGACCTGCGAGAAGCGCTCGTCTACAAGGGTGACGGCGCTTTCGTCCAAGATGTGGTGGAAGACTCCCCCGCAGAAAAAGCCGGCATAGAAGCCAGCGATATTATCGTCAAATATGGCGGCAAATCAGTTGAAGACGCATCGGATTTGCGAAAACTCATTAAGAAAACCAAACCAGGTAAAGAAGTCGAAATGATTTTAATCCGTGAAGGAAAAGAAAAATCGGTAACCGCTAAAATCGGTGATATGGACGATTTCCAGGATTTCGATTTCCAATACTTCTTCGGACCGGAATTCGGTGACAACTTCAAAAAATTTATTTTCAAACCTAAAAAATACCTCTCAACTCATCATCACGGTTTCTTTGGCGTTCAATTACAAAAAATGTCAGACCAGTTGGCGGAATACTTCGGTGTTAAGCGAGGCGCTCTAATTGGCGAAGTCGTTGAAGACGGTCCCGCCGCTAAAGCCGGTTTGAAAGCGGGTGATGTGATTATTGAATTCGATGGACGAAGAATCGACGATAAATCCGACATCCATCATTTTATAAAGAAAACTGAACCCGGTGATACTATTGAAATAATAGTAATGCGAAAAGGGAAGCAAAAAACCTTCAAAGTTGAACTGGGCGAACCACCGGAGAAAGCATCCTGGCTTGATCTTGATAAAAAGAGGGTATCTAAACGAATGAAGTGCTTTGAAATTGAAATGGAAGATTTGGATGATGAACTGGAAGATTTGGATGATAAGTTGAAAGATATTGAAATCAAGATAAAGAAAGAAGCAGCAAATTAAAGTATCACTTTAACTCCCCATAAAATAGCGAAATTATTGTAAATAATTAAATTCCGGTGGATTTTATTCCATCTGTCGCGAATAATTTACCGCCTTTATACTGCTGGATAAATAATTCGCAAGATAAACCCTCATGCCGGTTCCCAGCACAACTTAGAATGAAAATAAGATGATGAAGGTGGGTTAAGAACACACCCTACGACTCGTTCCCACGCTCCCGCGAGGGAATGCATACTGATCGCTATTTTCAAGATAAACCCTCATGCCGCCG
>JABMRZ010000476.1 GCA_013202315.1 Candidatus Tariuqbacter arcticus
GTATAAATGATTAGTTTTGTTTCTCCTGAAAATAGTGATCAGTATGCATTCCCACGCGGGAGCGTGGGAAAGAGTCGTAAAGGCTATAGGCTGTGGGCTATAGGCTGTGGGCTTTAGTGTAATCGGCATTCACCATTTTATCCTCCCCCTTTCCGGTAAGGATACTGCTCGATCATCCGCTTCAACCTGGAATCATAAATCATATCATACTTCGCTTCATCACCGGGAATGAAATTCAAAACTATCGACCTCAACCAGCGTCGGTAAAGCTGGTTTTCCTTGGAATCGAGAACACCGCTTTTGATGACAGCGCAGCCCGAATTGACCATCGACTTGACCAAATTCAGTCGGCACTCTTCCTCCAAAAATGCGCTGAAAGGCATCCGCTTTAAAATCATTTCTTGTGATTTGTCCATAATTATCAGGCCGCATCTTCACGCGGAACTATTGAAATCGCCTCGGTGGAACAATCGTCCAAACACACTCCGCATCCCATACATAACACATCATCCACGATAATCTCATCATCCAACACCCTGCGCGCGCCGAATTGACAAGCGTCTTCACAATCCCCGCATCCCGTACAAAGCTCTAAATCGGTGTCCTGAATGAAATCGCCGCGCCCAATCCCTTCCCCTGTCTTTATAAACTTATTGATGGGTTCGCAGCAGCATCCACAGCAGAAACAATACCACACCGACCCATCTTCCCCAGCAATCTTAGTCGGAACTAAATTCCGCTCTTCAGCGTCATCGATTATCTTAAGCGCTTCCTCGCTCGATAACTTACGCGCCCCTTCTAAGGAATATTCTTCCCGCATTCCCATACACACATTCACCGGATGCTCGCATTTCTGAAAGAGCGTCCTGCATACACAGTCGATAAACCAAAACGCCGGCGCCTTCAGATGAAATCGCTTCACCTGTTCATAGGTAATTACATTATGAACTGATAGTTCGGTAGGAAAATAAGCCGCAAAATGAACAAGCGCCTCCTCATCAATCGTATCACGATGAAAAAGTATATAATTGCAGAAGAAATCCTTGCGGTTGTTTAAATGAAGCCTGTCTTGTTGAGGAATGATGAATTTGCGGGCGAGTAATCTCTCAATGTATGGCGGCGAGCGACTGTCTATCGCTAAACCGCCATCCGCCGCCTCATAGAGAATCTCAAGCTCTTCACCGGAAAATCCCTTGACGAAAGTGGAGCAAATATTCTGGGACAATCCCAGCGCCGATGCGAGTGTGCCTGCAGATTGTGAAGTAGCCATTTCAGACTATGCCTATCGAAGTAGCGCTATTGAATTTATCGCATATCAATTTAATATAATAAAATTATTCAACAATGTCAAATGATTTGTATCAGATTAAATTGTTAAATTAAGAACAATATCCGGACAGAACCATATTCCTTAAAATCAGCATCTTACAATTTCACCATTTGACCATTTTAGCGTATTACTAATACAAAAAAGCGGATGACCATACTCATCACCCGCTTAAATGGTAAAAAATCCTTGCAGAAAAACCGTCTTTATTTCTTGATGGAGATCCGCGCGATGACTACTCTCCGCTCTTCGTCAACGCCGGTTATCCACTCATAAGGAATAGTCATTATCGCTCCATAAGAACTATCCTTAGGAGTAATTTCAATCCCGGATAGCCGCTCATATTTGTCGGATATTAATCGGCTGACCTTGCCAATCGATTTTTCATCGACTTCGACTTCGCATTCTAAAAGGATATTCATCATACGGCGTCGAGCCAAATCGCCCAGTGTTGTGACTGCCATCTTTCCGCTTCCCTCTTGAGTTAGTTTGAATTATAATTACAGCTGCAGCTTGATGCTGCGCAAGGTTATATTAAATCGATTTCTTAATCACAAACTTAAACTATCTTTAAAATAAAACCGGGAATGCAAAAAGTCAATTTTTTCATCGAATTTTCTCAATTTTTTTAACGGCGAAAGCTCTGCGAAATATTCTCCAGCCATTATGACTAACCTGAAGCCTTTCACACTTTCATACTATATAACTAAACAGCCTCCGGCTGTCCCAATGCTATCCTCAACTGAAACCGCTGGCTCCGCACCCCGAACTGATCCCACTCTGAACGGAACCGCCGCTGCTCCCCGAAGCGAATGCGGATACCTTTTTCTCAACCGACTTACTGCCGCATATCGGACATTCAGGCAACTCATCACTTGAAAATACTAATTCCTCAAATTCCCTACCGCATTCACTGCAAATGTATTCATAAATCGGCATAATTCTATTTTTCTCCTATTTCATAGTAAAATTCATCTTCATTAATCTTGCCCCTCCTTGCCTTTTTTATAATAAGCGACATTAATTGTTGTCCCAATCTTGTAAGTGCTGGGTTTCCCATCCCAGAATCCAAGCACAATCGCTCTGGGGAGAGGTAACCTCGCCCTTACAAAAATCGCGTGAATTTTTGTCGCTCATTATAAC
>JABMRZ010000477.1 GCA_013202315.1 Candidatus Tariuqbacter arcticus
GGATTTAGGATTTAGGATTTAGGGGTTAGGGAGCTGTCATTCCCGCATGCTTTTAGCGAGAATCCATACCCAATTTTCATTCTAAGTCGCCCTGACCATTCGTGGTGGGCGCTCCTAAGTTTATATTCTACAAACGCCAAAAGCCCGGACAACGCCCAGGCTGAAATTCATTGTTTTATTTCTATATAAAATCTTTATATACTGAAAACAACGGCATAAAGCATTAAGGTAGAACCTATTTCTTCCCCTTGGCGCTTTTAACCTGCTTATTTTCATCTAACTTCTTGTCGCGCAGCATCCGCTGCTGAACTACTGAAAATATATTGAACAGCGTATAATAAAGGGTCAAGCCCGAAGGGAAATTATTGAATATCAAGGTCAGAAATATGGGCATAAAATAGAGCATCATCTTCTGGCTTGGGTCCGCTATGGTGCTCTTCGATTGAAAATAGGTGGAAATGCCCATCACCAAAGGAAGAACCGATACATGACTCCCATACATAGGAATGGTAAAACCCAACTGCAAAACGGTATCCGGCATGGACAAGTCCTGTATCCACAGCATAAAGGGAGCGTCCCTCAATTCTATGGTGGAACGGAATACTATGAAAAGAGCGTATAACAGCGGCATCTGTAGCAGCATCGGCAGACAACCACCCATCGGATTGACACTATGCTCTTTATAAAGCTTCGCCGTTTCCTTCTGCATCCGCTGAGGGTCACCCTTATGTTTTTCTTTCAGCTCCTTCATAAGCGGCTGAAGCTTCTGCATCCTTCTCATCGACTCGTAGCTCTTGTGAGTCAGGGGCCATAGAATAATCTTAATCAGGATTGAAAAAACTACTATCACCACGCCATAGTTGGGAATCACTTTATGCAGAAGCTTGAACGACCACAAAACAAATTTACTGAATGGTTTGATAATCACCCATCCCCAATTCATGGTCGCTTCCAGTCCCACTCCTAAAGAAGAAAGCCTTTTGGAATCTATGGGGCCGATATAGAGGGTGAAATCCTGGTTCAACTTGCCGCCGGGATTTCTCATTCGCAGTGCGAGCTTGAATTCCTTGGAGGCGTTTTTCCCTGAACTCGTCCGGCTGGAGACGAAATCTATCCCCGCCGTGTTGCCTTGGGGAATAGCCGCAATTTCAAAATACTTCGACCTCACTGCAATCCAATCCACCGTTCCGGAAGGTCTCATACGCTTTTCAACTATCCGTCCGTTCCTGTCCATATATTTGCCCGGCGCATCGAATTTTTCCAATTCACCGCCCATTAAGGCGAATGCTTTGCTGTATGTCAGGTCCTGCAGCGTATCAATTTCGGTCACATTCACCCCTCCGTCCCAGCGGAAATAGTAATCGTCGTCCAGCTTAATCCCTTCAGATTCCACCTTCAACCGCAGGCGATATGTTCCGCCCTCGAAGGTGTAAATACACCTAATCAAACCGCCGTTGTTAAACCTCTTTGTGAACACCAAATCGTATTCATCTCCATGCTCAATCGACATCATAGCGCTGTTAATGCTGAACACTAGTGCATCTGTCGACAAATTATTATTACCCGGGAAAGTAAAATAAGCATTGGGATAATATTCATCCGAGCCGGTTTTTTTCATAATCATTTCGGTGAAGCCCCCTCGCCTATCGTTATACTCCTTCAGGCGAAAACTGATGAGTTTCGCGCCGTAATTGCTGAATTTTGCGACATAGAGAGGTGTTTCCACCACCGAATACAGCTCTTCAAGTTCAGCGGAGTCTATAGTTTCGGTTTCCAATTGGTGCGCTTTCTCAACCACCTCCGGCTCATACAAAATTGATTCCTCGGGTTCAACTCTCGCTGGGATTCGCCTTTCGACACCAACACTGATCGAATCCTCCTTCTGGAACGATTGAGGCTGCTCTTCCATCTCCGGCATAATCGTACGATAATAATACGGCATCAATATGACCACTATACCGATGAGTATAAAAGCAAATACGGTCTTTTTATCCATTTATCCTATCGCGTTTTTTGATTGATAATTCTTTTGGGAACCGAATCCATTCCCCCGGGGTGAAACGGATTGCACTTCAATATCCTTTTCGCCGACAGAAACATACCATTGATCAAGCCGCGTTCAGCTAACGCTTCTTTAGCATATTGACTGCAAGTTGGGTAGAAGCGGCAATTCCCGCCAAGCAGGGGTGAAATCACCGCCTGGTATGCGGAAATCACACAAACCGCCGCTTTTATCGTGGCTTGGGAGGTGAATTGGAAAATGTTTTCGATTTTCAATTTGAGTAATTTAATTAGGTTCTTCGCTACATTGTATGGGTAATACTAAATAATTAACCACGGAACCTCTTGCAAAACTCTGGAATAACCGAATTTGTCATTCTGACCGCAGTGAAGAATCTCTTGTTTTTAAATGACTTGTTTTTTATAGAGATCCTTCAC
>JABMRZ010000478.1 GCA_013202315.1 Candidatus Tariuqbacter arcticus
CGACGATTCCGAATCAGTTTCTTACCAAGTGATATCTTTATAATTAGATACTTACTTATCCGATGTAAGAGATGGACTCTTACATCGGATAAGTAAGTATCTAATTATAAAGATATCACTTGGTAAGAAACTGATTCGGAATCGTCGAAATGCAAAGATGATGATGAATAAACTGAAGGAAATCGGCGAAATCAATCCTAATCAGCGAATATCAGCGGTTCAAAGAATAACAAGATTTACCTATACAAAACAGCGAGGAACCTAAATAGTTATAGTCGGATGTTCATAAAGGGAATTATACTCCCGCAATTCTGTCAATTGCCAACTGAAGCCGTTCATCCGGGACGGTGGCGGTTATGCGGGCGAACCCTTTTCCGCCTTCGCCGAAACCGCTGCCCGGGGTAATCACCACCCCCTTCTCTATCGCTTTATCCACCCATTCCATATCATCCCCGCCGGTTTCAAACCAAATATAGAATGTTGCGGGCGAAGGGTGAACCTTATACCCCAATTTCGTCAACCCTTCTTCGACCAGTTTTTTGCGGCGCATATAAATTGAACGGTTAGTGATGACCTCCTTTGGTGGAGTCGCTCCGTTGTAAGCTTTTAAGCAGTCGGCGGCGGCGCGCTGAATGAACAAAGGAGCTCCGCTGTCCAATTGAGACTTCACTTTGACCAGCCCGTCGATATATTCCTTACCCCCCACCGCAAAGCCGATGCGGTAGCCGGTTACATTAAAGACTTTGGAGAGGGAATGGAATTCAATGGCATTCTTCGTATACTGCATTAACGAAGGGTACGGTTTCCCATCGAAGGTCATTTCGCAGTAAGCGGCGTCGTGGACCACTGCGGTTTCCGGATGAGTTTCCGCCCAATCGGCTAATTTCCGGTAAAAGGCTTCATCCGCAACCGCACCGGTGGGATTGTTGGGATAATTAGTGAAGAGGAGTTTAACCCCTTCCATATCCTTAAAGCGGGGCTTGAACCCGTCTTCCGGGCGCAGGAGGATATTTTTAGCCTTCGCATCGTTCAGAATCACCGCCGCATTGCCGTAAACCGGATAGCCGGGGCTGGGGACGCCTACAATATCACCGGGATCGACCACCGCCCGGCTGAAATTCGCCAGCGCTTCCTTGGAACCGATGGTGACGGCGATTTCGGTATCCGGGTCGATTTCCACCTCGAACCTGCCTTTGAACCACCCGGCGACATCCTTCCGCACTTCCAGATTGCCCCGGCTGATGGAATAGAAATGGGTGTCCGGTTCGTCGATATGGCGCTTAATAGCATCTGTCATAATCTTGGGCGGCGGCAGGTCGGGGTCGCCGATGCCGAGGTTGATGATATCGATTCCTTTACGCCTCAATTCCGCCACTTTTTCTTCCAGGCGGCTTATTAAAAGCCGACAAATTGCTTAAAACGCCATTCAAATATCGGTGGGTTTAAATAACCCGCCCTACAATCTGGTCATAGGGTTGAATTCCGAGTTTTTCAGCGAAATTGTAAAAAAGGAAGTATATCTATCTGTTATGCATTTAGTTATAAGAATTCACTGAAAAGTTTGTGAATTAATCAGGCTAAATATGAATCTTTTCAGCCAAATCGGTCAGTAAAGGTATCCGAATCTCCCCTCGAATCAGTATCGCCGCCGCACCCACCAACGCCGCCGCTAGGCAGATGTAGATGATTAAATCCCAAATAGCGTCCACCTGCTTCAACAACAGCGCCACCAGTTCCGCCAGAAACAGGATGAACCCCTGCTTGGCGTGCCGTTGAATGAATGGGTCATCGCGGTTTAGAAATAAGGGTATCAGACACACTAAAGGCAGATACGCCAGCGCCGCCTGCCATTTTACCCCTTCCTTGTCGGAAGTTCCGGCTGTCGCTTCATCCTCGGTGGAAGGTTCGCTTGCCGTTGATGTTCCCTTGGTTTCTTCCCGCGGATCATCGACCTTTTCTTCTTCCATAGCTGACTCCAATTAGAGTTATTTTTAATCTGAAAATAACCGGAACGCAAGTCCGCGAGTCGATTATTTCCATTCTAAGTTGTGAGAGGATTCGCAGAAGAGACCCTCTAATGAGGGTTTATTCAATCTTCGATGAAATACTGTTATAAAATCTCCGATATTCTAATTTGGTTTTTCCGATTCCAAGAAACCTATGCCCAATTCATTAGATACTTGAAAACACGAAGCAATAATTTTTTTGTAATATCCTCGGTACTGCATTTTTTATCCCTTTCATCCCCTTAATCCCTGTTAATTTAGGTTTTAGGCTTGTGTATCTCTGTGTTCTCTGTGGCGAATATACATAGCAAATTTCAAATATCTTTGGCTAGGGGTTAGGGTTTAGTGGGCTGTCATTCCCGCGTGCTTTTAGCGGGAATCCATACCCAATTTCCATTCCAAAGTTGTGCCGGCCGTTCGGGATGAGAGGTTCTTTTGAAAATAGCTGTGAGTTGCAAGTTGAAATCGAAATGTCGAAGTGTCTTAAATTTTGAATTTTAAATTCATAATTTTAGATTTCAAACCGTCTATAATGATCTATGTGCGAAAGGGGGGATTCGAACCCCCATGTCAATAAGACACTGGATCCTAAATCCAGCGCGTATGCCATTTCCGCCACTTTCGCTACAGCGTGAAATGTCTTTTAAGTTATGAAATTTAATGAATATTCCTTTGAAAGTCAACAATACATAGAAGTTTTAAATATTTAATGGATTTGAAGAGATCGGTTATGTATTTAACTCAGCAAAGTCAAGTATTCAATCTCCTTAGATGTCATTCCGGCTTGTCCGGAATCGATTCCCGACGCGC
>JABMRZ010000479.1 GCA_013202315.1 Candidatus Tariuqbacter arcticus
GATTTCGGATTTCGATTTTCGAATTCGGTTCCGGCTTGTCCGGGTTAAGTTATTGCTAAATTCAGCGTTTTTTTTAATTTTAAACGACAGATTTTCCGAATGTTACCTCGACGCCAAGCCCGCATCAATGAGCTCGTTCGCAAAGCCATTGGTGATATTCTTGAAGGCGGTTTAAAAACACATTTCCCAGGACTGATAACTATCACACATGTGAAGGTCAGCCCCGATTTAAGTTCAGCTTGGGTGGAATTCACCGTCATTGGCGCTGATGAGCAAGATGCGCTAAGGTTTTTAGAGAGGTCGAGGCATAAGATTACCAGTCAGTTAGCGCAGAAGGTCAGGTTAAGGTCTTTGCCTCGTTTGAACTTCGCTTTGGATAAAGTGAGTAAAAACGCAGATAGAATTGAGGAATTAATCAGAGAAATTCATCGCGATGAAGATGAAACATCAGACTGATTTTAAGATCGCCGCCGATTTCATCAGCTCAAATGATGTTTTCCTGGTCACCACTCATCAGGCTCCCGACGGCGACGCCATCGGCTGCTCATTGGGTTTCGCTGAGATGCTCAAAGTCCTTCGGAAAGAATTCTGCATTTCCATAGAGGGCGGGCTGCCTGAGAAGTACGACTTCCTGCCTGATAATATCGAAATTATCGACCCTTTACAGGGTGATATTGGGAGGAAATTCACTCATTTGGCAGTTTTGGATGCGGGTTCATACAACCGCATCGGTCAATCCATCAAGCTGGCGGATGATAATCCCATCATTCTGAATATCGACCATCACCCTTCCAACGATGGTTTTGGTGAAGTTTCATATGTGGATTGCGAAGCGAGTTCCGTTTCGGAAATCATATTTCATCTTGCAGAGTATATGAAGATTCCCGTCGGTAAAGATATGGCTTCGTATCTTTATATGGGAATTATGACCGATACCGGTCGTTTCCGGTTCAGCAACACCACATCCAAGACATTTCGCACCTGCGCGGAACTGTTGGAATGCGGCGCTGACCCGGCTTACATAACCGAACATATCTATTTCGACCTTCCGCGCAGTTATATCGAAGCGCTTGGCAAGTCCTTGTATAACTTGGAATACTATGGGAATGGGTTATTCGCTCTAATGGAATACTTGGAGGACAAAGAAATTGAGGATGCGGAAGGCTTAATCGATTACGCGCTGGGTGTTCGCGGAGTCAGGGCAGCGGCGTTCATAAGACTATTGAAAGATGGAAGGTTCAAGGTGAGCCTACGGGCGCGCGACAGCTTGGATGTCAGTAAAATCGCCGAAACTTATGACGGCGGGGGGCATACCAAGGCGGCGGGCTTTCGGTTCCGCGGTTCTTTATCTGAACTTAAAACAAACTTAACCGAAACGATTCTCGCCCGGTTAGAGTGAAATGATTGAAATACCGCCTGAAGGTCTCATTCTGAATGTCTATAAACCCGCGGGGATGACATCCTTCGATGTTGTCAGACAGGTTAGGAGAAGGTTAAAGGTCAAGAAAGTCGGACACGGCGGCACTTTAGATCCCATCGCCGAAGGGGTTCTTTTAATAATGGCCGGAAAGGCGACTAAACGAGCGAACGAATTGAGTTCTCTTGACAAGACTTATGCAGCCGGAATTTTATTAGGGAGAAAAACCGATACTTACGATACGACCGGAGTTGTGCTCGCAGAGTCTGATACTGATAATATAGAGTATGAGGATATTGAAAGGGAACTACAGAATTTCATCGGCGAGATTGAACAAGTGCCCCCGATGTTCTCTGCAATTAAAATCGATGGTAAAAGACTGTATAAGTTAGCCCGCCGTGGAATCCAGGTTGAGCGAAAGCCTCGCAAAATAATAATATATGATATAAGATTGAAATCGTGGATGAATCCCAGTATGCTCATCGTTGTTCACTGTTCAAAAGGGACATATATTCGTTCTTTGGCGGAAGACATCGGAGATAGACTGGGCTGCGGCGGATGTATGGAATCGCTGGTGAGAACCAGAATCGGTGATTACCGGGTTGAAGACTCTATTCGGCTGGAGGATATGGCAGGTTGATTACCAAAAGGTCGTTTTATTGTGAATAAAAGTATACTGACAACTGACTGCCGTGCACCGTTTACTGATAATTAAATGCAAATATTTGAGAATAGACTTACTCATTATCCTCGTGACGACAGTTCCGTTGTGACTGTCGGCAGTTTCGATGGTTTGCACCTTGGTCATAGACAACTCATTGAGCGAGTGGTGAGGGGGGGCAGTCCTTCCACTGTCGTTACATTTTATCCACATCCGCAAACGATTGTTGCGCGTCCGGGGCGGGCAATCAAGATTCTCACTTTGCCGTATGAAAAGGTTCAGTATTTTGAGGCGATGGGCATTGAGCGGTTGGTAGTTTTGTCTTTTGACCGGGAGTTAATGAATAAGAATGCGGACGATTTCCTGCGGGAAATTTTAATCGAAAAGATCGGGCTGCGCAAAATCGTGGTGGGGTATGATCACGCATTCGGAAAGGATAGGAAGGGCAACATAGATTTTCTGCTGCAGTCCGCTCCCGTTTTCGGTTTTGAAGTTGAACCGATAAAACCTTACTATCATCAGGGACTTATTGTATCCAGCACCCTCATCAGGAAGACTTTAACTGGCGGCGATGTGAAGTTAGCGCTGGAGTTGCTGGGAAGGAATTATTCATTTTCAGGATGGGTGGTGAAAGGGGAATCGAGGGGGGCAGGACTGGGATTTCCCACCGCCAATCTGAAACCCGATTCACCATATAAGATGCTCCCTCTTAATGGAGTATATGCGGTTCATGTTTATTTTAAAGAGCGGAAGCATCCGGCGCTGCTGTATATCGGCTATAGGCCTACTTACGGATATGGGGATTTATCCGTGGAAGCGTATCTGCTTGATTATAATGAAGATTTGTATGGAGAAATGCTGAAAGTAGAATTCGTCGACAGATTGAGAGGCGACATTGCTTTTGAATCCGAGTCTGAACTTGTCGCACAGATGAAAATTGATGAAATTAAAGGCAGGAAAATTCTATCAATGAGCTTATGAATTTAATCCATGGAATATGGGATAAATTGGCTGAGTGCTTTGGGTTTTGAAAATACACATTAAAGACAAATTCCATCAATAATATTTACACTTTCGTACTTTTACACTTTCATACTTTCATACTTTAACACTTTCTTGGAGCTTGAAGAAATGCCATTAACTAAGGAACAAAAGCGAGAAATCACTGAACAATTCGGCTCTTCGCCTGACGATACAGGCTCGTCCGAAGTGCAAGTCGCACTGCTTACTAAGAGAATAAGCGAATTGACCGAGCATTTTAAGACGCATAAAAAAGACCATCATTCCCGAACAGGGCTCATTAAGCTGGTTGGTCAGCGCCGCCGTTTATTGAAGTATATCGCTCGCAAAGATATTACTCGCTATAGAAAAATAATCCAAACACTGGGGTTACGCAAGTAATCCTATGCTCATGTCTACAAAGTGGAATTTTAATTCATATACTGCCTGCGGAATTAAAATTTTAATGAAAACAGCACTTTAACCTAATCTTGCAGGCATATTGGAGATACAATGAATCATCCTAAAGAGATTGAAATTGGCGGCAGGAAGCTTTCCATCGAATTCGGCAAGGTGGCGAAACAAGCGAACGGAGCCGCCTGGGTTCGCTATGGCGATACCATTGTCTTTTCAGCGGTAGTGGCGGAGTCCAAACAAGCGCCCGATTCGGATTTCTTCCCCCTTACCGTTGATTATCGGGAGAAAACCTATGCCGCTGGTAGAATACCCGGCGGTTTTTTCAAGCGTGAAGGGCGCCCCAATGAAAAAGAAATCCTGTCCGCACGCTTAATAGACAGACCCATCAGACCATTATTCCCCGATTGGTATAAATGTGAAACGCTGATAATGGTATCCATCCTTTCCGCCGATGGTGAAAATGACGGGGCTCTACTCGGCGCAATCGCTTCCTCCGCGGCTTTAGCGGTATCGGATATCCCTTTCTTGAAGCCAATCGCTGAAGTTGCTGTCGGCCGCATCGATGGCGAATTCGTCGTTAATCCCACATTTGCGCAGGTTGAGCAAAGCGATATGAAGATTGTAGTCGCCGGCACCTCCGACTCGATTGTAATGGTTGAAGGGGAGTGCTCTGAAATTCCCGAAAGCATAATCGTTGGAGCGATCAATTTCGCCCATGAGCAGATTAAGAATATAATCGCCTTCATCGAAGAATCCGCCTCCGAAACCGCCAAACCCAAAATACCGCAGCCGGAGCTCGAAGACCTCACCGAATTAGAAAATATTATCGTTGAAATCGCCGAAGAACGAGTGAAGCAAATCTGTGATATCGGTGATAAGGCGGAGCGGGAAACGGCGATGGGTGATTTGGAAGATGAATTGCTCGAAAAATTCGCTGAAGATTATCCTGATAACCTTGCCGATATCAAAATGTTCTTGCATGACCTGGAAAAGAGGAGGATGCGTTCCGATATCTTGAATGAAAATCGACGCTTGGACGGCAGAGGCGAAGAGGATATCAGGAATATCACTGGTGAAGTGAGCCTCCTGCCCAGGGCGCATGGCAGCGCATTGTTCACCCGCGGTCAAACTCAAGCCTTGGCTGCTACTACTCTCGGCTCCCGAATCAATGAACAGCGAATAGACAGCCTGGAAGGCGATTTTTTCAAACGCTTTATCATGCACTACAATTTCCCCGGCTACGCCACCGGTGAAATCAATAAAAGATTCGGCGTCTCCCGTCGAGAAGTAGGGCACGGCAATTTAGCGGAACGCGCTTTGAAGCCGATTCTTCCTTCTTACGAAGAGTGTCCCTATACAATCAGGATTGTGTCAGAAATACTGGAATCGAACGGAAGTTCATCGATGGCTACGGTATGCGCAGGATGTTTGTCGCTGATGGATGCGGGGATTCCCATTAAGAAGCCGGTCGCCGGGGTTGCGATGGGGCTGGTGATGGAAGATGATAAATATGTCATCCTCACCGATATATTGGGCGCTGAAGACCACCTCGGCGATATGGATTTTAAAATAGCCGGCACCCGCGACGGAGTTACCGCCATTCAAATGGATATCAAAATCGATGGTATATCGGCTGATTTGATGGAGGAAGCGCTGGAACGAGCGAAGAAAGCCAGATTATCGATTCTGGATTCAATGGTGGGAATTCTCGCTGAACCGCGCGAAAAAATGTCGCCCTATGCGCCAAATATTTTATTTATGAAGGTTGCCATCGATAAAATCGGTCTCGTTATAGGGCCTTCAGGTAAACATATAAGGGAAATAACCGAAAAAACCGGCTCACAAATCAACATTGAGGATGACGGCACCATTCAAATCGTATCCGAAGAACAGCGCGGCGCCAACGAAGCCCGGGATATGATTATCGCCCTGACCGCTGAGCCGGAAGTGGGTAAAATTTACGAGGGTCCGATTGTCAAGATTACCGATTTCGGCGCTTTCGTGGAAATTATGCCTGGCAAGGAAGGGCTGCTCCATATCTCCAATATCGCCCATCATCGGGTCAATAAAGTCACCGATATATTGAAGGTTGGCGAAATAGTGAAAGTCAAACTATTGGATTTGGATTCACAGGGGAAAATGGACTTGTCGCGGAAAGCCTTGTTGGAAAGACCGGAAGGAGCAACTGACACTCCCTACCAAAGGGATTCTCGCCCGGGCGACAGGAATAAGCGTCCAGGCGGCAGAGGAGGCGGTCATCGAAGCGGCGGCGATAGCAGGGGAAGGAGGTAAGATGGTAAGTAGGAATTTAGAATTTAGAATTAAGAATGAAAAATTTAAAATTGAAAACACTTCGGCATTTCGATTTGTAACATTATAGTTCTTTGCAGTAATTCCTTGAAGACAATGTCATGCTGAACTTTTTTCAGCATCTAAGAGATCCCGAAACAAATTCGGGATGACAACTTTGAATTGCTTGACTTCAGAAAGCTATAATGTTACTATAACGCATCTTCCTTTATGAAATAACATTATCCATTCC
>JABMRZ010000480.1 GCA_013202315.1 Candidatus Tariuqbacter arcticus
ACCCAGCCCTTACAAGATTGGGACAACAATTAATGTCGCTTATTATAGATAAACACAGGAAAAAATTTCACTCCAATATCTGAACTCGCTCTTGGAAAAAGCAGTGCGGATTTCAAACCCGCCCCCAGCCAGTTATCAGAGACTATTTTGGAGAATCGTTATAAATGGATAATTGTGAAATGAAGACACAAATGGTAGGATTTAATAAGATAGGTAATTTCCTGAGAGTGGCGCTGACATCGCTTAAATGCATCTGCGCCGAGTTTCTCTGGAATATTAAGGGTAACAATGACGATATTTGCGATTCGTCTGCCAGCGGTTCACAGCGAAAGCAGATTGTTCGCCAAATATTCGAACCCAGCGGCGTCATCTCCGCCATACTCCCTTAACGCTCTTCTGCAGATGAAAGTGGGAATGAAATACTGATGGCCGTTCACTAAAAGCCGTAAATACTGCGGCGGGTTGTCCATATCCTGAGTCAATATCCCCGTACTACGGCATGCCTTGATGAGGAAATCCTCCTCCTCCACTCCACTCGCCGCTATGGTGATGAATGGTTTCTCGTCCTTAGAAAAATCGGCAATACCGGAAACATCAAAACTGCCCAACCCCTCACCTGATGCTATTAACTTCAGTTCTTCCTCTGCCTCCTCCTCCGATATTTCCCCCCTCCACCTGGCTATCCGATTATTCAATTGCGCAGATAATTCAACCTTCCCCTTACCTTTATAAAACGGCCCTGCGAGTGATTCTCCTTTTTTACCGATAATCCCCAGCGCTTCATCAGGCTGTTCTCTCAGTGGCATCAAGTAGATCTTCACTATAATCACCCCGGAAGGCAGCCCCGATTCTTGAGGAACTTCAATCATATTTAAATTGACCGGCAAAATATATTTTAACGGCTTATCGCCCCCCGGCAAATCAATCTCCACACCCATCAAGGTACCATCGGGCAAGTTAGTAGGTATCCGAATATTTGCTCCGGTGATTTCCGGACAAAAATCCGCCCCGCCGCGCAAATCATAACTTCTCCGTATTGACTCTAATTTATCAACTAAATCTTTATAATCAGGACTGTTGAATCTATCCAATATATCGCCCTGCGAAGGGCTAACCAGGTCTTCAGCCAGTTTAAGCCTATGAAAATCCTGCGACGCAATGGCTGAATCGTTTCGGCTTACCGCCCTTCTGGCGTCATCCATCAATGCATCCAACTTCTCGTCCGAAATCCCTTCACCTAAAGAATCGCCCACAAATTCTCTCGGAGACCGCGAAGGATGTTCACCCCCCAACCACCCCGGCGATAAACCGGATTCACCCTTACTATTACCTTTTGAGTGGATTTTAAGCGGCGAATCGAGCGTATCCCCACCCGCCCTTTCTTCTTCCTTCACAGCTTCCGGTGCCGGTCTCTCCCCTGCCGCTGATGGAATTATAGCATTACTATAGGCGTCCTCAACACTTGTGTCAGAAGCGCTCTCTACACCCTCAGGTTTGACCAATGGCTCTTCCCCGCCTTTGGGAATACCGGTTGGAACATCTGATACCGGCTGCTCAGAGATAACTGACTTCCCATCTTGGCCCTCTTCCCTTAACCGCTGTATCTTGGCGATAATATCCTGCTCCGTCTGAACAAATTGCTGTTGAGGGGAAGGTTTGCCTGTGTCTTGATATTGAGTGATTCCACCGCCTTCGAAAAAAGGAATCCTGCCATTGCATTCTCCCATCACATAAATAATGATTACCACCACCACGAGAGCGCCTGCAAACGGAAGCGCCGTTCTGAAAAATGAAATCCTATGACGCTTCCGGCTGCTCAACCGCCCAGGCGGTAAAGGCTTCATTGGAGACGTTGATGGCTGAGATATATCAGGGGGCGCTTCAGATGGTTTAATCGACTCTTTGGATGGTTCCGGTTCCTTTACTGGTGATTCTGTCGAAGGCTTCCCCCCAGTTATAGTTCGATCCACCGATAAATCTGACTCATCACCGTCGGAATCGGAAACGCTTGTCGACTCTATATGGGCTCTCAGCCCCAACCTCCCCAATTTCGACTTGATTTCTATCGCCTCGTGCAGTGGAATCTCTTCCACAATCACCGAAGGAACCACATTCATCAAGGTCGAAGCTTCCCAGATGTTGACCCCGGTTAATTCCCGAATCAATCTGTTCACCTTGGGCGAAGTGGTCCGATCCATCAGGATCACACGATAGAAACGAACCTTGGATTCAGATTCGGAAAGCATAGTGAACTCCTATTCAGATAGAAACATCTGAATTTAATATAAACTGACAATTCAGCATATACATCAGCAAGACCATCTATACAGACACCAAACTAACCGCCAATACTAACCACCGTTACCGGCTGCTTGCCGCCCACAACCCATCACTGTCTTATAGACTATGGAATATCCATTCCCGCCTCCCGGTATTCCCGCAGTTTATTTCGCAAAGTGCGAATGGAGATTCCCAACGCTTCCGCCGCCCGAGTGCGGTTGTTATCAAACTGTTCCAACGCCCTGAGTATCATCCGCTTTTCCATCTCCGCAATGGAAATGACTTCCGCGCTCCGCTCGGAAAAACCGATTGTAGACGATTGCACACCGGCAGGCGCTGAATCCGGGCTGAAATGCTTCAACTGGAGAGTTCTCTCTTCACACAATACAATCGACCGTTCAACCGAGTTTTCCAATTCTCTTACATTACCCGGCCATTCTTGATTCTGAAGATGATTCATTGCCGCCTCGCTTATACCGTCGATCTCTCGGTTGTGTTCTTGAGCAAATTTGCCTATGAAATATTCAACTAACAGGGGGATATCCTCCCGCTTGTCGCTAAGCGGCGCCAGTATTATCGGAATCACATTCAACCGGAAAAATAAATCCTCCCGAAATTTACCATCCCTTATATATTCCTGAATATCGCGATTGGTGGTGGCGATAATCCGGACATCTATATGTATAGTCCTATTATCACCTATCTTCTCAAATTCCCGCTCCTGCAGTACCCGAAGCAACTTAGCCTGAAGCAACGAATTCATCTCGGATATTTCATCCAACAGTAAAGTCCCTCCATCAGCCAACTCGAACTTCCCCTTGGTGGTCTTGATAGCTCCGGTGAAGGCTCCCTTCTCATGCCCGAATAACTCCGATTCAATTAAACCCTCCGGCATTGCAGCGCAATTTATCTTGATGAAAGGTTTATCCCGGCGGGGACTATTATAATGCAGCGCCCGCGCCACCAATTCTTTCCCCGTCCCGGAAGCGCCCTGTATAAACACAGTGGCTTTTGAACCGGCTACCAATCTTAACTGATCGAACAGCTCTGTCGTCTTCCGCGATCTTCCGATGATGCTTTGAAAACCGTAGCGAGTATCCAATTCTGACCGTAAATCCCGGTTTTGTTCCTGCAAATGACTGAATTCACGCCGGCGTTCCTGATTCTCTATCACCTTTTCTACTCTAAGTTCAAGCGTGGGAATAAGCAGTCCCGAACCCTTCTCAATATAATCGAAAGCCCCCATCCTAATGGCTTCCACAGCATTCTCAATGGTCCCAAAACCGGTCATCATTAACACATCGGTCTCCGGAGAATTCTCCTTCACCTTGCGCAAAATCGCCATTCCGCCATATTTATCTTCGGGAAGGCGAATATCGCTGATAACTAAATGATAGGTATTATCCTCCAGATGCGACATTGCGGTCTTAACATCAGGAGCGGCGTCAACTTGATAGTGTAATCTCTCCATCGCCATGACCACGCTGTCTAACACCAGCTCCTCATCATCGACCACTAATATTCTAAATGGTGATTCCTCCATCGTTCCCGCTTAATTTAACTGTTCCAATATTATTCTTAGCTAACTTTATACTTGGCACTTGATACTTGGCACTTGATACTTTCATACTTTCACACTTTAATACTATTTTATTTTGACGGAACAATATAATAAAACCATACTCCCCAACGGCATCCGGTTAGTCACCGAAAGGATTCCCACTGTTCGTTCCGTTGCGTTTGGGGTGTGGATCAATGTCGGCAGCAGGCGCGAGACCCTCGCCAACCAGGGGATTTCCCATTTCCTCGAACATATGATTTTCAAGGGGACGGAGAAGCGCTCCGCTTTGGATATCGCCCTGGAAATTGAATCCGTAGGGGGTTTGATAAACGCATTCACGGGTAAAGAACTAACCTGTTTTTACACTCAGATGCTGGATGAAAACATCGGAATCGCCATCGATGTGCTTTCGGATATCACCGCTAATTCTCTATTCTTGGAGGAAGAAGTCACTAAAGAGAAATCGGTAATAATTGAGGAAATCAGCAATCTTGAAGACACCCCGGATGAGCTCATCCATGATTATTTCATAAGAGAACTTTATCCTGATCATCCTTTGGGCTATCCGATAATGGGCACCAGGGAAACGGTTCTCTCCTTCTCCCCGCGTGATTTGAAGGAATTAATAGGCAAGAGATATTCGGCGGACAAAGTTGTCATCGCCGCCGCTGGCAACCTTGAACATAAACAGCTCTGCGGTATGGTTGAGGACGCTTTTTCCTTTCCTAAACCATCGGAACCTACTCCGGAACCCGGACTGCCCGCTCTACCTAGCGGGCGAAAGTTATGGCGTCGGACCAACAATCAGGCTCATATAATCATAGGCACGCGCTCCTTCAGTTATGCTGATGACAGAAAATATCCCTTCTTCGTGATGAATACAATTCTGGGCGGGGGAATGTCATCTCGTCTATTCCAAGTCATCCGCGAGCAATACGGCTACGCCTATGCCGTCTACACCTTCAATGAGTCCCATATCGATACAGGGCTTTTCGGAGTTTACATTGGCACAGATAAGAACCGCATCGATGATGTAATCGGATTAGCAATTTCTGAATTTGACAAAATCATGCGGGTGAAGATTGCCGACGATGAAATCGATCGCATTAAGGCGCAACTCAAGGGAAACCTGATGCTGGGGTTGGAAAGCACTTCCAGTCGAATGTATCGTCTGGCAAAAATGGAAGTTCATCTTAATAAGTTCATCACTCTTGATGATACGATTAATAAAATAAATCAAGTAACAGCGGAGCAGGTGCTGGAAACTGCGAATGAATTGCTGACTCCCGACAACCTGCTTTCAGTCATATTCACTCCATCGGAGGAAAAGCATGATAATCGGAATACCCAAGGAAATTAAATCAGCCGAAAACCGGATAGCGCTGCAACCTTCCGGCGCCGAGATCTTAGCCGCGGATAAGCACACCGTTTTGGTGCAAAGGGGCGGCGGTTTAGGCAGCGGCTTCACTGATGAAGATTATACTAAAGCCGGCGCTGAAATTGTGGATACTCCCGAGGAAATCTTCCAGCGGGCTGAAATGATAATCAAGGTTAAAGAACCCCTCGATCCGGAATACCCGCTTATGCGGCCCGGTCAAGTGATGTTCACTTATTACCATTTCGCTTCATCCGAATATCTGACTAATAAAGTTATGGAAACCGGCAGTATCGCCATCGCCTATGAGACTATGCTGGATGATAATAACCAGCTGCCTCTGCTCATCCCTATGAGTGAAGTCGCTGGACGGATGGCTACTCAACAGGGAGCCAAATATTTGGAAAAGCGGATGGGTGGAAGGGGTATCCTCCTGGGCGGCGTTCCCGGGGTTGAGCCTGGTGAAGTAGTTATCCTTGGCGGAGGTGTTGTTGGAACTAACGCCGCTAAGATGGCGGCTGGATTGGGTGCGAATGTTGCCATACTCGACATCAATTTGAACCGCCTGCGTGAACTGGACGACTTTATGCCGAAGAATGTAACTACTATCGCTTCCAACCCCGCGAATATCAGGAAATACATCTCCAAGGCAGATTTGTTAATCGGAGCCGTATTGATACCGGGCGCCAAAGCCCCTCATCTGGTCACCAGGGATATGTTGGAATTGATGAAGCCGGGTTCGGTCATCGTCGATGTGGCGGTCGACCAAGGAGGCTGTATCGAAACCATTCATCCTACTACTCATGACGACCCGGTTTACGAAATGGAAGGCGTATTGCATTATGGGGTCGCCAATATGCCCGGTGCGGTGCCGTTCACCTCGACCAAGGCTTTGACAAACGCAACTTTCCCCTTCGCCAGGATGTTGGCAAACAAGGGGTGGAGAGCGGCGGCGAAGGAATCGGGTGAAATCTTCACCGGCTTGAATATAATTAAGGGAAAGATTACCTGTGAGGCGGTCGCTGAAGCCTTTGGGATGGAATACACACCTGCCGATGATTTGATTTAGCCGAA
>JABMRZ010000481.1 GCA_013202315.1 Candidatus Tariuqbacter arcticus
AAGTAATGAAGTAATAGTTCTGAAAAATTAGAAATATCGACAATTTTTTGTCGATGTGGGTGCAGTAAGCGCCTATAGCCCATAGCCAATAGCCTACAGTCTATTTTTTAAATAAACCTTCAATGACAGATGATCGATGACAAATGACCAAGATAATTTTTTCGATAAAGACTTGCTTCTTTTAGTAAAAATTTGTATTTTTCTTTTCATTATCAAAAACCTGTTCATTCAAAATGTCGAAGATAATACATTATTGCTATAAACCGGAAGGAAAGCTGCGATGAGAATAGTCAAAAAACCGTTATTTCAACTGTCGATCGTACTGTTGCTATCGGTTTTTGCGGGAACAATTTACGCGGGAGACACCGGTAAAATCACCGGCACCGTCAGGGATAGGGACACTGGCGACCCCATTGCCGGTGTCAATGTAGTCATCGAAGGCACCAGTCTGGGGGCAATGACCGACCTTGACGGCTACTTCACCATCATCAATGTGAAGCCGGGGAAGTATTCTGTTCAAGCGACCTTTGTCGGCTATGTTCCCCTGATTCAGAAGGATGTAGTTGTCAGCATCGACATCAACACTCAGCTGGATTTCCCCCTTGAACCGACAATTTTGGAAGCCGCGGAGCCGGTCGAGATTTATTATGAGAAGCCGGCGGTGATTCCCGGCGTCACATCTTCGGAACAGCGCCTCACCAGCGCGGATATGGAAGTGCTCCCCGTTAGCGACATCGGCGATATGATCGCTCTGCAAGCCGGGGTTAAGGTCGATGAAGAGGGGAAATACCACTTTCGCGGCGGGCGAGACGATGAAGTGCTGTTCATCGTGCAAGGGTTGGAAGTGAACGACCAGCTTGGTTCAGGGAGGCGCACTTACAACTTGCCCACCGAAGCCATACAAGAGGTGCAGGTGATGACCGGCAGCTTCGATGCGGAATACTCCAATGCGCTTTCTGGGGTGGTCAATCAGAGCTTGGAATCTGGAAGCGCCGATATATACGCCGGACGGGTTACCTGGCAGACCGACAGACTGTGGGATGAATATTCGTTCCACAGCGACCGGATGGACGCCAGTTTCGGGGGCCCGGTGCCTTTTATGAAGCGAATATTCCATATGGACGATGTGACTTTCAAGTTTAACGCCTGGGGCGAATTGAGTAATACTTACACCCCCTTCGATATCAATCGTTCCGACAGCGATGTGCTGGGGCTCGGATTCAATATGCCTGAGCGGCAGGACAATGTATACGGTTATTCCACTAATTTCGTATTGCCTTTGACTCCCACCAAGAAACTCACAATGATGATTGGCGGCGGGCGTTCGGTCTGGGACATCTATCCCTGGGGCGATTCGGTCGGCGGAAATTACGGCTATCAATATCAATACAATGTGGCAAATCGACCTTATGTCACCAAGACCGAACAGCTTTTCAACGCGATATTCACCAATCAGATATCCAACAGCGCCTATTATGACATTCAGCTTGGGCGCTATTACACCAATACCATCATCCAGCCTCGCAACGCCTGCCCGGGCGATTTCACTATGCTGGAAGATATCGAAGATTATTTGGGTGGTTCCAATCTATTTCCCGGAAGCTATGATTCCCCGAATATACAGGACAACAACGGTAATTCCTTCCCCGACGGCTTCGCCGACGCCAATGGCAACTATATATATGATGGTTGGGGGGAAGGGTATGAAGATATTGATATGAACGGTCAATGGGATCGTGGCGAAGATTGGGTTGACCTAAACGGCAACGGCGTCTATGACGGCGGGATACGAGACCCCTTCTCCGGTCAATGGCTGGGTGAGCCAATTTTAGATGACAGGGACGGCGATAATGAATGGGACCCCGGCGAGCATTTCGTCGATTTGAACGGCAACGGCATTTGGGACCCGCCCGAACCTCAGCTGCCCGAACAGGATTGGAACGGCAACGGTATGTGGGATGGCGAGCGCTTTGTCGACGCCAACAATAATGGTTTTTATGACGGCAGTGGAGAAGGGTATGACGATTTCAACCAGAATGGCGTCTGCGATGTGAAAATGCTTTATGATAATGAAGATGAAGACGGATTTGAGCCTTATTATGACGGTGATTTGTGGTATGACACCGGTGAGCCTTTCATCGACAAGCCGCGCTTGAATGCGGCAGGGGAATGGGTCTATGACGGAGTATGGCAGTCCGATGAAGTGTGGATCGACCTTCCTTCTTCATATACTTCACTATTCGGAACGCTGGGAATACCAACTTTAAACGGTCAATATGACGGTCCTAACGGAGCGTTCGATGAATATGAATTGTTCACTATGCCGGCGGAATTGGGATACGGAATGGATTCTGCGCATCCGGTCATTTACAATTTCGATCCCGATGCGCATGGTTCCGATTGGATGTTTTCTTATTCGATACCGGCACAGTTTTCCACCGGTCCCGGTTATTTAGAACTTAATGCTTACACCGCTGGTAAAGCTACCTGGGTGGATCGGAACGGCGATGGCGTATTCAATTCGCCGAACTTCAATTGGGACGAAGGTGAATATTTCGAGGATTATAATGGCAACAGCGTTTGGAATGGGATGGATTACTTCCTCAATCCCGGGACCTGGGACGATAACGCTATTTATCAGGACCGGAGTCAGTTGGAATATACTTTAAAGTTCAATTATCAGAATCAGGTATCGAAGTATCATACTATCACCACCGGGGGGCAGTTCAAATATTCAGAAATGGAGATGCAGTCCATTCAGGGTCCCGATGAACCGTATGTCGGTGAAATTCCCCTTCCTTCCGGTTCTCCCTGGCCCGATCGGGGTGCTTTCCGCGATTTCTACACATATAAGCCGTTTGAAGGCGGGTTGTTTTTGCGGGATGTGATGGAATTTGAGGGTTTGATTGTCAAGACATCGTTCAGGTGGGATTTCTTCCTTCATGATCCGGATTATGTCGATGTCACCACCGCGCTGGTGGAAGACTATCCTTACTTCTCTTACAGCAACCGCCGCGGTCGGTATAAGATAGCTCCCCGGTTGGGGATTTCACATCCCATCACCAGGGGTTCCAAGCTGTTTTTCAACTACAGTCACAAGTATCAGCGTCCTCGCTATAACTATTTCTTCGCCGCCGCCACATCCAATTTGGCGAATCAAGGCCTTGTGGGCAACCCCGATTTGGAATATGAGAAGACGGTTGAATATGAGTTGGGGGTTGAAACCGAAGTGGGTCAATTCTGGCTGTTCAAGGTCGCGGGCTATTACAAGGATTCTTATAATACAATGGGTACCGTTCCGGTTGTTTATGGTCCTTTAAATTTCGATGTCTACAGTAATACCGATTACGGGAGGGCGCGAGGGGTGGAGTTTGCCATCGACAAGCGCTTCGCTGAGAATTATCTCATCAGCTTTAAATATGACTTTTCCTTCGCCAAGGGGAAGGCTTCTTCCGATGTGGCGGCTCAGGAACAGCGTCTGCAGAATGTGCCGGTCAATCATGACGAATATCCGCTTGGTTGGGACGAACGGCACCGGGTGAACTTTTATGCTTCCATTCGCTACTTTAAGGGGGAGTATCCGAAGATTTTCGGATTGAGGCTTCCGGACGATTGGTTGTTCACATTGCAGTGGGAATACGGCAGCGGCAGGCCGTATACTCCATCGACTTATACTACCGGGCAGTCTTCCAACCTCATTCTGTCCAATTCCGCCCGCTTCCCCTGGACGGAAAAAACGAATTTGAAGTTTGATAAATACTTCAGCTTCAGCTCGAAGAAGAACCTTCGGTTTATCGTCGGTGTGGATGTGAATAACCTGTTCGATAAGGAGAATATAAACACTCTATACAGTGAAACGGGGAATCCTTACAGCGCAGTGCATCCGTCGAATCCTGACTATGACCCGTATGGCAGCCGAGACGATTATGACCAGAATCCGCGCAATTTCAGTCCGGGACGCAATGTTATGTTCCGTTTCGGCGTTCAGTTTTAATACAAATACTGAATGCTGAATACTGAAAGCCTCGAGTTGTGAAGATTATCGGTGGATTGAGAACCCACCCTATAATCTCTGGATTCCTGCTAAAACATAGGGGAATGACAGTCTACTAAATTTTAAACTCCAGACCCTAAACCCTATTTTCGAGATAAAATATTGGATTTGGAATTGACTCATTAATTGAGGAAGGATTAATGAAATATATAGTTCCTTTAGCAGTGGTTGCTTTATTGGTCATAACCTTCATAGGCTGCTATAATACGGAAGATTCAACCGGGCCTTCCATTAATTATACCGACCTGCCCAACGAATTGACGGGAACACTTAGCCTGTCAGGGAGTCCTTACGCCATTGTTGAGGATTCTTATGTTCCCGAAGGGGGCGTTTTAAATGTTGAGGCAGGGGTGGAAATCCGCTTCGCCGGGTTCCATACCTTGACGGTTGAAGGTTTCCTCTATGCGGTAGGCACGCCGGAGAAATTCATCACCTTCGGTTCAACCTACAACAACAGGGTGAACGACAGGGGTAATTGGGAAGGCTTAATCTTCACCAATTCCAGTCAAAGCAGTATCCTGGAGTACTGCAAGATTGAGGACGGCGCCAAATATGTCAACGGCATGGAGGAGGTTCGAGGAGCCATCCAGTGCGCCAGTTCTTCTCCGGTTATTCGCAAATGCCTGGTGATCAACAATGGTTACAGCGGTATCTATGCTGTGAATCGCATCGATTACATATTCGATGCAGACAGCAACTTAGTTGAGGTGATTCACTACCCTCCTGCGGCGCCTCTAATCGATGGGTGCACCATCACCGGCAACGCATACAGCGGGGTGGTCAGCGACAGCGGTTCAGTGCCCTTGGTGCGGAATTGCATCATCGTGACCAACGATGACTATGGTGTGTTTGCGGTGCTGAATTCGCACGCCGCTCCCCGCATCGAATACTGCAATATCTGGGATAATTTTACCACCGAGGTTTTCGGCATCGACACCAGTGGTTTCCCGGGGCTGATTTCCCAGGACCCGGAATTTACCGATATTCTATTGGGTGATTATCATCTGCTTTCGCATTCGCCCTGCATCGATGCGGGGGATACAGAAGCTATCATCGATCCCGATGGGACGCGGCGGGATATAGGCACATATTTCTATGACCAGTCCGACCCATCCGAGATTCGCAACGCCCTGAAGGATACGCTGATATTGGACTACAGCCCCTATTTTGTAACTTCCAGCATTTGGGTTGAAGAAGGTGACACTCTGATGATTGAGCCGGGGGTGGAACTCGATTTCAACGCCGAGACTACATTGCGCTTCTCCTTCTATGTATACGGCACCTTGATTGCGGTGGGAAACGAAGGGAATGAAATTATATTCACTTCCAGTAACGATTCTCCTCAGAAGGGTGATTGGAAGTATTTCCATTTCGATTCGATGTCAACTGGCTCGCATCTCTCTTATTGCCAAATCAGCTATGCGTCTGAGATATTGATAGAAGCGGACATTACGGTGGATAATACCTATTTCAGAGACAATGAGAAGTATGTCAAGATTATCAACACCACTTCGACTTTGGACTACAATGTATTCGATAATATTGGATTGGCGGGATTGATCTGCGAAGATGAAGCCGACCCGGTAATTAAGCACTGCCTGTTCTATCAATCTCAGGGATATGGCATCCACTGCACGGGTCATTCGGATCCGGTAATTCAGAATAATATCTTCCTGGAGAATTTGACTCACGGCGTTCGGTGCGACACTTTTTCCGCGCCTCAAATCATCAACAACACAATTGTCGGCAATGACTATTACGGTATCTATCTTCTGAAAAATTCGGACGCCACTATCAGGAATAATATTATATCTTATAATACGAAGGGTGGAATAGTCTGCGCTCAGGCTTCGGAACCGGATATTTACTATAACGATTCTTATGGGCACCTGATGGTAGACATCGATTCGGTTCTCTCGGTGGATCCGGTCACATTGGATTCGACTTGGGAAGTGAGCTACGATTCGACCTGGTGGGATTATTACAACTGCCCTGATTTTGTGGGTGAACTCAGTGCAATCAACGCTAATGAAGATTCGTGCGATATATTCTTCAATATCAGCCTCGACCCATTGATTGAGGGAGCGGCGACATCGCCTCTGCCGGGGAATTCACCCTGCGTGGATGCGGGTGATCCGGCGTTGAGCGATCCTGACGCCACAGTCAGCGATATGGGAGCATTCGGGGGCCCGGAGGGGGATTGGAATCCGCCTATAATAATTGAATCGGTGATTAATCACAGCTTAAATTGGTATAATCGTTAAAAAAAAAGGGTTGAGGGTTTAGTGGGCTGTCATTCCCGCATGATTTTAGCGGGAATCCATACCCTAGTTTTAATGCTTAGTTGTGCCGTCTCGATTATTCAGGATGAAAATAGTTGCAAGTCATTGAGTGTTATCCGAGAGTGTCGGGATTTATTCTCTGGATTCCCGCTTTCCAGTATGTACGACAAAAGGAAAAAATGGAATTTATGCGAATAAGCGCATATTATATCTTATAGATAAAAATAAACAACTGGAT
>JABMRZ010000482.1 GCA_013202315.1 Candidatus Tariuqbacter arcticus
AAAAATTCGTCTCTAATCGTGGTGTCGGGTCTCCGCACCTGACACCAAATAACTGTTATTATAATATATGCTGTCGACTCCGGAGAGTCAACAGCACGTTGCCTTGATTTGGGAAACAAGCTCTATAAGAAAGACTTTATAATTGGGCAGACATTAGTATGGCTGGGGCGATTTCCGCAGTATGAGGAATCGACAATTTTTTATCGATGCCGGCGCAAGAAGAGCCTAAATCCCAAACTTTAAATCCTATTTATAGAAAATATGTTTGAAAGATTCATATGTTCTGTGGATACGAAGATTGAGATTCATACTCCCATTGAACGAGTCTGGGAAATATTGACCGATTTCGATTCATACCCCGATTGGAATCCCTTTATACGCCGCATTGAAGGGGAAGTGAAGGAAGGAACACGCTTGGAAATCTTCCTGCAGCCTGCCAGTAAAAAAGGGAAGACTTGCCGGCAAAAGGTTAATAAGGTTGTCCCGCCTACCGAACTCCTGTGGATAAAACGCATGATCATCCCCGGACTACTCACCAGGGAACATATATTCAGTTTAGAACGGCTAAGCCAGATAAGCACTCTTCTCGTTCATAGAGAACACTATTTCGGTATCCTTATCCCTTTCCTTAGACAATCCCTTCAGAAGAAAACACAACAGAACTTTGAGATGATGAATTCAGCTTTGATGAAACGGGCGGAGCACTGAAATGCGCATTGAATCGTGACGATTCCGCAAGACAATATCACGAATATACCAATAATTGAAAAATTCCTATCATTGTTCGGGTAGGGATTCAATATATTGAATCTCAATAATTAATCCAACATATTGTTTTGTAGGGGTTTGATTAATCAAACCCCTAAGATATCTTCATTTAGTCAACAGCATTTTACCCGCCCCGCTGAAATTCACGCCCGTTTCCCCCCCATTAACAATTACTCGGTAAAAATAGACTCCCGACGATAAATATGAAGCGTCGAATTTCACTTCCGACCAGCCCGCCTCCAGCGTGCCGTCCAAAATCGTATCTATGAGTCTTCCGTTTATATTATAGATTTCCAGCCGCACCTGTGAAATTTCCGGTAATTGCAATGGTATGACCGTTTCCGCGTTGAAGGGGTTGGGGTAGTTTTGCATTAAGGCGAAATTCAACGGTGATGAATTTATAAAAGGAATTTCACCGCCGAAGGGCTCGCCGATATTTGTCCAGGATTCATAATAGACTATACCATCGCCAGCTGCGGATTTGCTGAAATTGAAGGAATCGCCCGCCCAGACGGCATTGGGATAGATACCGGCGCAGGCGTGATAGGTGTATTCCCCCGATGGAGCGCGGGAAGGGACGGCTTGTTGGCGGTCTCTATCGAGAGAACCGCCCGCCGATAGATTCATATTAACCGGTCCTAAAACCGGTCCCATCTGTGTCCCGCTGGGCAGAGTTACCATCGCCCAGGAATCGAAATTCGCCGGGTTGGCTCCATTATTGGAGAAGGCGATATTATATTCGAAGATTCCGCCGGAAGCGGGGATGACGATGGGAGGATTGACAGGGGTTAGGGTGACGGTAATATCGGGCGGGGTGAATTCGCCGAAATAACAGCCATTATTCCAGGGGTCGTTCCTGAAAGTCGGCCAGAAATTAAGGCCGGGAGAATAGGCGCCCGTTTGATCCAACAGCATCACATTCGTGTATGAACTGGCGGCGAAGATTTCCACCAGCCCGTCGCCGTCGGGGTCGCCGATAGCTGGAGTGGGGCTTATGGTACCGGAATGATTCTGGTCGTCGAGGTATACGGGGAAACCGGTGACGACGCTCCCGTCGTGGTTCAGGGCGTAGATTTTGTTCTTTACTTTGACCACGATTTCGATATAACCGTCGCCGTCGATATCGCCGGTAACCGGAGTGGAATTTATATTGCCGGAAGGGTCATTGATCAAAGTTACCGGGAAGCCGGTGACGGGTGCGGCGTTATGATGATAGGCGAAGATTTTTTCGCCGTAAGGTGAAGTGGACCAGCCGCCGATGACTATTTCCAAGTCGCCGTCCAAATCGAAATCGGCGACCGAGGGGCTGGACAGGCGGATATAGGAGGCGTTGATGGGCCAGCCGGGTTCCAATTCGCCGGTGTGGTTCCACACATAGAGGTAATCGTTGTTGCCGGAAGCTATATTCCAGCAGCCGGCGATGATTTCCAGGGAGCCGTCGTTATCCAGGTCGGCGGTCGCCGGAGCGGCTTTGACCGAGCCGGAAGTAGATACCGGGAAGCCGGCGACGATTTCGCCAGTGTGATGCCAGGCATAGACGAAATCTGAAATAGAACCGGAAGCGACATAAGTCCCGGCGACAATTTCCAAATCGCCATCGCCATCCAAATCGCCCACTGAAGCGCCTGTCAGGGTGTTTGCGGCTGTAACCGGGAAGCCGGGGAAGGGCGTTCCGTTGTGATGATATACTTTCATTGAACCGGAAGAAGGGACGATTATCTCCAAATCGCCGTCATCGTCCAGGTCAGCCAAAGCGGAGGATTGGGTTACATATAACGGTATGGGCCAGCCGGGGAAATTTGAGCCGTCCGCATTGAGAACATATAAGAAATTCCAGGTGCCCTGGACGATTTCGACATCGCCGTCGTTATCGATATCGCCGATAGCGGGGGTGCCGGGCGGAGCGCCGGTGATGTCCAAAGGAAAGCCGGGCATCACATTCCCAGCGCCGTCCCAGGCATATATTACACCGGCTCCGTAGGGGGTGGATACGCCGTAGGTGGTGAAGATGATTTCATCAATCCCGTCCCCGTTCAAATCGGCGAATTTGGGGGATGAAAGCTGGGAAGCGCCGGTGGTGTAGGTCCAATCGTCCAACAGGAAGCCGGTGGTTGGGACGCCGACAGCGGCGCTGACCAAGCCTTCCGCTTCAGGAGCTGCGCCTGGGGAAGTCGATGAAATGAAATAATCATCGGAAAGCGCAATCGAAACGAGTAAAGGAAGACATAACATTAAAAATATTAAGCGTTTCATAATCACCTCGAATTTAATTTAGAATTTAGAATTTACATATGGGGGTGCTGTCGACTCTCCGTAGTCGACAGTATTGTAGGGTGAGTTCTTAACCTACCGTTTAACTCATTTCAGTCTAACCAGCTTTTTACCGATTAGAACAATGATATAAACCAGTCCCGCAATGATGATAATCACCGCTCCGGCGGGGAGATTGGGTTCGTAGCTTAAGGCGATGCCGGTTGAAGTGAAAAAGACACTGAATATAGTGGCTAATATCATTATCATCCAGAGTCTGCGGGATAAGACGCTGGCGATTCCGGCGGGCAGGGTTAAAAGCGCAATCACCATCACGATACCGACAATGGTCACCAGTAATACAACTGTCAAGGCGGTTAGGCAGAGTAGGATCAGATAATAGAATTCAACATTTATCCCCCGCAGGCGGGCGTATTCTTCATCGAAGCAGACCGCCAGTAGTTGTTTATAGAAGGCGAGCCCTATTCCAACCACCAAGATATCCAATCCCAGAATCAGCCACAAATCCTTCGATGAAACCATCAGGATGTTGCCGAAGAGATAACTCATCAAATCGGTGTTGTAGCCGGGTGTTTTGCTGATGAATATAATTCCGACCGCCATTCCGACCGCCCACAGGGCTCCGATTACGGTATCTTCTCGTTCTTTCATTCGGAGAGAGACGAAGCCGATAATCAGGGCGGCGATGAGGGCTGAAACGACGGCGCCGTGGAAGGGTTCGATTTTTTCCCATCCGTGGACCACATTCAGATATCGGACGAGCCCCATCCCTCCGAGGACGAAATGAGCGATGCTGCCGGCGATGTAGGAAATTCGGCGGGTGACCACATAACTTCCGACCATCCCGCAGGCGACGCTGACCAGAATCCCGGTTAAAATGGCATTTTGGATAAAAGGGCTGTGCTGGAGGGCGGCGAAAAAATCGGTCAATCGCCCCTCCCTTTGGAAATTAGATGTTCGTGGCGGACGGAGCTGACTTTCCTGCCGAAAAGCTCATATATATGTTCATCGGTGATTTCACAGGTGGGGTGTTCGATGATGTTGCGGTTGACGCATATAACCCGGTTCGCCAGGGAAGACACATAGGAGACATCGTGGGATACCATAACGATGGTAAATCGTTCATTCAGCTTGCCGAGTAAATCATAGATTTCATTTTCCAGGATGGCGTCAAGGTGGGCGGTGGGTTCGTCTAGCAGCAGGAGTTCCGGATGTGATATTAGCGCCCTGGCTAAAAGCGCCCTTTGCCGCTGACCGCCTGATAAGGTGGAGAAGGGCCGGTTTCGCATTTCGTATAGTTCAACTTCTTCGAGTGCCAGTCTGGCTTTTTCTTTCTCTTTGCGCTTGAAGAAACCGAACCCCGATTCCTTGCATAACAAACCCATAAGAGTGATATCCATCACGGAAACGGGAAATTGCGGATCGAAGTTAAAGGTCTGCTGAACATAGCCTATGCGGTCGCGCACTTTACGAGGAAATTGACCAAATACTTTGATTTCCCCGGCGGAAGGGTGCAACAGTCCCACGATTAATTTGATAAGGGTAGTTTTTCCGCCGCCGTTAGGCCCAACCACTGCGATGAAATCCCGCTGGCCCACGGTCAAATTCACTCTATTTAGAATCGGCGTGTCATCGTAGGAAAACGACAGGTTTTTGATTTCTACCGCTGGAATCGTTGGATTATCTTCGGCTTTCATTTTCATTTTGCGCCTTTTAATCAATTGAAACTACCGGCTATTTTCTGGGCGATATCCAAGAGATTATTCAGATAATCACCTGATAACGGATTGAGGCGAACCACTCTTCCGTTTATCACTCCCGCGACAGCTTCTGGGGTCTTGGATGAATATTCATTCTGTACGAATACGGTGTTAATTCCGCATTTTTGAGCTTTTTCTATGATTTCATCGAGCTGTTTTGCGCCGGGTTCCTTCCCGCTCGATTCTACCGCAATTTGTTCGAGTTCATATCTTCGGGCAAAATAGCCGTATGAAGGATGGAAGACGAAAAATTCCCCGCCTGCGAAGGGAAGGAGTAATTGGGTGATTTTCGTATGAACTGAGTCGATTTCAGCTTGAAAAGCGGCAAGGTTATTTTCAAATACAGCTTTATGCGCAGGGTCGAGTTGGGCTAATTGATCACAAATGGTACCAGCCTGGATTTTCACCAGGATGGGGTCGAGCCAGATGTGAGGGTCTAATTCTTCGCCGGTGTGATGGTGATGTTCCGCCTCGCCTTCGATTGGGCGGAGTTTTATTCCCTTTCGAGTGTCGACCACATTTAAGTCTATCAAGATGTTCTCGATCTTCTTCAAGAGGGATTTTTCAAATGGAACTCCGATTTTGAAATATGCCTGGGATTCAGCCAAGCCGGACATCTGTTTCGCAGTCGGTTCGTAGGTCGCAGGTGAACTTCCTGGCGGAACTAACACCTGGACATCGACCAAATCGCCTCCGATCCGTTGAAGGAAGAATTTCTGGGGGGGAATGCTGACGAACACCTTGATTTTTCCGCTGGATTCAGTTGAGTCGGACGATTTATATCCGCCGCATCCGGCGACGATCAGCGATGAAATAAATGTGAGTAAAACGATTTTCCGCATTTCGCTTTTATACTTTGAAAATAGCTGCGAGTTGCGAGATTCGAGCTTCAGGTCTCAGGTCTCAAGTCTCGTGCCTCAAGAGGAGACAATTGTAGTTTTTACTGAAAATAACCAGAACGCAAGTCCGCGAGCCGATTATTTTCATGCTAAGTTGTGAGATGGTTCGCGAAAGAGACCCTCTAATGAGGGTTCCTCTCTTCTCTCGCCCTCTCTTACAACTTAATCGGTTGATGCAATCTGATTTTCATCCCCTCCCGGTTTATCGAATTCCCCTGGGACAGTATTCCCTCCAATATCTCAATTTCCCCAATATACGCTTCCACAAAGTAAAACATTGAAGTTGAAAACTGTGCTGCGCCAAAGTGCGTATATGTCGTATCGGGCGTATAGGCGAGGAAATTGAATGTTTCACCTAAATTCTCCTCATAGTATATCAAATAACAGTCCACTGTCAAAGGATAACCGGTAACCGAAGTGTTCACTTCATCCCAGGTCAATATCGCATCCGATCCTTCAATTGTAACAACCAAGTTTCTCACAGTATCGGGCACTGCCCCGCCATCGCCCTGGAGGGAAACCGTTACAGTATCAGCATTGCCGGCATTGGAAGCGATGAACAATGTCTCCTCGTAAATCCTTTCAATATTAGGATCGAAGGTAACCTCCAACACCAAACTGTCCCCTGCCTCGATTAAGCTGTCCGAAGGGTCGAAATCGGTGTAGAATGCGTCTTCGGATGTGAAAATATCATAGAGAACTAAAGTCGTTTCCCCGGTGCTGTAGATAGTCAAAGGCTGTTCCGCCTGATTCCCCACCGGTACAAATCCAAAATCGAGGGTATCTTCGGAGACGGCAATTGAAATTGATACTGATATATATTCCCAAATTATATTAAAATACTGAGTTTCTGTCCCTGTAACTACCAATGAATCCTGGGTTCGCATATCGGCGATAACAATAGCGCCGGAATAATATTCCTCAATGGATAAATCACCGCTCGAGGGAAGGCTGACCGGATCCCATACGGCGATGGAAGTTCTTGATACCGGCGGCATCATATTTCCGTTCGGATCGACTAAAATAAGCCAGACTGCGCTGTCGGCTGGAGGCGGCCATACATAAATCATTTCAGCATAAGGACCTCCTGTCCAATCGGGTTCATAAAGCTCCACCCAGGTCATATATTGGGGCGGGGCTGGAGGTGCAGGAAGGAAATTCTGGGCGTCACCACCGCCAATAGTAACAGTAAAAGTGTTCGGCGCACCCCCCTCTTCGCCGGTGACCGTTATCGGTAATGTCCATTCTTCTGCAAAAGCCAAGTTAACAGCAAGCGCTATCAGCATGATAGTTATGACTGCAGCTGCTTTATTCTTCATAGTATTTCTCTCGATTATGAGAAGTATGGAAAAGCATAGGATTTTTCGACTGAGCCTCTTGCGAGAGTCCAGAAGTGACGATAATGCCATTCTGAACGAAGTGAAGAATCTCTT
>JABMRZ010000483.1 GCA_013202315.1 Candidatus Tariuqbacter arcticus
TCACGATAAGGTGTCACCCTGAACGCAGTAAAGGGTCTCTATACTTGTTAAGTGTATAATAAACAGGAGATTCTTCACTTTGTTCAGAATGACAATATTGTTAAGCAATGCTTTTGCAAGAGGCTCATTGGATAAATCTTTAGGTTTATGTAACTTTCACAACTTTATATAAGACAATATATTAGGCGATTTTCTGTCAGAAAAAAAGCGAATATCAAAATTAGGGTATTAAAATTGAAGACAATAGGCAGCAACGCTTTGGGTGTGATATTAACCGGAATGAGGCGTGACGGCGCTAAAGGGACGGTCGCTATGCGTCAAGCTGGCGCAAGGACCATCGCACAGGATGAGCAGACATCCGTAGTCTTCGGTATGCCGAAAGCGGCGCACGAACTTGGAGGGGCTGAATGCCTTGTGTCTCCGCAGTTCATTGTAGAAAGAGCTGTAGATTTCTTATCGGAGAATAGTCAATGAGAACAATATATGTAGGAGTGGGTGAATACGCAGCTTCGAAGGCTCCCGGTGATGTTATTAAAACAATGGCGCTCGGATCGTGCATAGCCGTGATTTTCCTGGATCCGAGCAATGGAACTGTGGGCATACTCAATGTCGCTTTACCGGATTCATCCATAAATAAGAATAGAATCCTTGAAAAACCGGGTATGTTTGCCGATACAGGAATTCCTGTACTTTTAAATCTTATGATGAAAAATGGGTATAATGGAAAAGGGCAACTTATTGTAAAGCTTGTGGGGGGAGCCAGTATTTTGGGTCCAAACAACACTTTCAATATTGGCAAACGCAATGCGTCAGCGGTGAAAAAGGCGCTTGGTAAGCATCGACTTGGAGCACTCGCTGAAGATTTGGGCAATAACTTCAGCCGCAGTGTATCGATTGAAGTGAAAACCGGTAAGGTTACCGTATCTTCGCCGGGGAGGGGACAATGGACGATTTAAGATTTATAGTGGTGGCTATGGAAGGGGCGCGGGAGGAAGGGTCGGAGGTTTTAAAGCGGGGTGTGAACGATTATGTGGTAAGGCCTTTCACTCCTGATATTCTTCGTAATAAATTGATACAGTTATTCACGGTTAAATCAAAACGGAGATGATTGATGAATGTAAAATATATCAATCCATTCATTGAAGCGGTGATGAACACCATGGAAACTATATTGAGAGTTAAACCGGAACGCCTGGCGCCTGTTCTCAAGGATAGTTCTCTCACCCAAGGTGATATTTCGGGAATTATCGGATTCACATCAAAGGACATATCTGGTGCGGTCGCCTTAAGTTTTCCTACGCAAACGGCTTTGAAAGTCTAACAATTAATGATGGGGAAGCCTGTTGGTCAAATCAATAGTGATGTGCAGGATAAGGTGGGTGAATTAGCCAATATTGTGGCTGGCGGCGCGAAAGAGATTTTTTCCAAATCAGGCTTATCCCTTCATATATCCATTCCTACTGTGGTAGTGGGTAAAAATCATGTTATCACTCACAAGTTCGATGTTCCTTTAGTGATTGTTCCCTTTATGTTGGGTTCCAGTCCCTTCTCAATGGAAATCAGTTTGAAAATTGGTGCGAAGGAGTCTCGTCTCAATAAGAAGAGTCCTAATCGATAATGGAATTTGAAATCATACTTGACGAAATGAATGATTAATGCAGAGTAATTAATCTCGTTTTTCGACTGAAATCCTCAAAGGTTCACCAGATGATGAAACAACCGGCGTTGAAAAATATCGCACAGAAGAGAAAGCTCCTTAAGCCCGGGGCTTTTTTAGATTATAACGATTCTGATTATTTTTATACCTATGCTTAAAAAGAATTTCCGATCTTCCTCAACTCGTCATTCCGGCTTATCCGGAATCGTTCTCCTTGTTTTTCAAAAGGATGGATTCCCGCTTTCCAGTCTGTCCGACAATGTGTTAAATCAAAAATTCACTGGAAATAATGGATATGATGGATATATCAACTACTTGTATTTCCATAATTTCCATAATAGCCAGCGAATTAATTACCGTCAAAGAAACTAGAAATTTTCTACTTTCAGA
>JABMRZ010000484.1 GCA_013202315.1 Candidatus Tariuqbacter arcticus
ATTGTGAGACGGTAAGAATTCACTGGAAATTATTGAAATGATGGAAATTGTAACATACTGTATATCCATAAGTTTCATTATATCCAGTGAATCATTCTAACTGTCGACTGCAGAGAGTCGACAGCACAAATTTTGTGAGGCGATTCATATTCTCGGACAGCCTGTTTATGGTGAAGGAAATCATCATACAAATTGAACCCTCAATCCGAAATAGAACGACTGCGCCGGGAAATTGAACGGCACGACAGGCTTTATTATATTGAAGCTCAGCCGGAAATTTCCGATGCGGAATACGATGCTCTTATGCGGCGGTTGATTGAGCTCGAAAAGGAATATCCAGAGCTCCTTACGGTCGATTCCCCAAGCCAGAGGGTGGGCGGAGCACCGCTGGAAGGATTCAAATCGGTCGCGCACAGCCAAAGAATGCTCAGCCTCGCTAACGCCTATTCATTCGAGGAACTTGAGGATTTTGACCGTCGTGTAAGGGAGACTTTGGAAGCGCCCTATGGCTATTTCTGCGAATTGAAAATCGATGGAGTAGCAATCGCCCTGCGCTACCGCAGCCGCCTGTTGGAATTGGGTATAACCCGGGGTGACGGCAGTGTAGGGGATGATGTCACCACCAATCTTCGCACCATACGCGGAATACCTTTGCGGGCGCCGGAATTCGCTCCGCCGGATTTTGAAGTCCGGGGTGAAGTGTATATGCAGACGGATGATTTCCTGAAAATGAACGAGGAACGGGAACTTGCCGGAGAGAATAAATTCGCCAATCCGCGCAATTCGACCGCCGGTTCTTTGAAATTGCTCAACACCAAAGAAGTCACCAAGCGTCCGCTGCGGGCTTTCATTTACGATTTACGCGGGGTTGAAAATCCAACGCTGCATTCTGAATGCCTGAACTTAATGGAAGAATTGGGGCTGCCGGTCAATAAGAATCGGCGATTATGCGGGGATTTGCGAGAGGTTTGGGATTTCTGTGAAGAGTGGCACGACAAGCGTCACGCGCTGCCTTATGAAATCGACGGCGTGGTGCTGAAAATCGACAGCCTTCCTCAAAGGGGAGCTCTGGGCAGCACCGCCAAGAGCCCCCGTTGGGCGATAGCCTATAAATTCCCCGCTCAGCAGGCGAAGACTCTGCTTAAGGGTATCACGCTCCAGGTGGGGCGGATGGGATATATTACCCCGGTGGCGGAATTGGAACCGGTTTATCTCGCCGGTTCGACCATCAAACGCGCCACTTTGCATAACGAAGACGAAATCGCCCGCAAGGATATCCGAGTCGGCGATACGGTCATAATCGAAAAGGGGGGCGATGTCATCCCCAAAGTCACCAGCGTGGACTTGGGAGAGCGCCCTGAGGATTCCACCCCTTTTATTATGCCGGGAATTTGTCCGGCTTGCGGCGCGAAGTTAGTGCGTGAAGCGGATGAAGTTATGCGCCGCTGTCCCAATGTCGCCTGCCCGCCGCAGAGGCTGGGACGGATAAAGCATTTCGCTTCCCGGGGTGGAATGGATATTGAAGGGCTGGGCGAAAGCACCGTCCAGCAGCTGCTTGACAGCGGTTTAATTTCCGATTTCGGCGATTTGTATTATTTGACTAAAGCGCAATTACTGCCCTTGGAACGGATGGCGGAAAAGAGCGCTGAAAATCTTTTACAGGGAATCGATTCCAGCAAAGACCGCACTTTGGACAGGCTGATATACGCTTTGGGAATCAAGCTGGTGGGAGCGGGTGCGGCGAGGATTTTAAATGAACGGTTCGGGAACATCGATGAACTTGCGAAAGCGGATGTGGAAAAGCTTGAAGCTATCGATGAAATAGGACCCGGCATCGCTCAATCGGTGGTCGATTTTTTCGCCAATCCTTCCAATCGGAAGGTGTTGGAAAAACTGAGAAAGGCGGGAGTGCGCTTCAGCGCTGAAAAGGGTGGGGGAGAGGTGGAAATGGTTTTCGAGGGGATGACCTTCGTTTTAACCGGCGCTTTAGAAAATTTCACTAGGGAGGAAGCGGCGGAGTTGATTCGCGCCAGGGGCGGGAAGGTCGTTTCTTCGGTTAGTAAGAAGACATCGATGGTCTTGGTGGGTGAAAATCCGGGGTCGAAGCATCGGAAGGCGGTGGAGTTGGGGGTTAAGGTGATGGAGGAGGGGGAGTTTGTGAAGATAATTGAGGGAAGAAATGAGTAAGAAATCATTAGTTATTGAAGAATTATTTCAAATCTGTAAAAGAAAAGGAGATATGAGCTTTGATAACTCAATAGTAAAAGAGATATGTTTGAAACATAATTTTAAAAATCCCTTTGATTTAACAAAAATAGACTGTACTAAAGGATTGCCAGATATGCTAAAAGATGAGGATTATTTTATTATCCACTTAGGAGAAGGAAATCACAGATTTGTGAAAGGTATAAATATTGGATTTCATAATTTTGAAAAAATTCCTGAAAACAATATTTACGAGTGGAAATATAGAAAAAGCATTTTAAATGAATATGATACAAGTGAATCAAACATTTTAGCTGTCGTAAGCAATCAAAGAATTATTCACGATTACTTATATGAAGATATAGTAGCAAGTCCAAAGGTATATTTTCCACATAGAACTAAAACCAATATGGATTATTATATTGGAAGCATAAGGATTAACGCTGAGAAAGTCCAAATGGAGATAGATTTGACGATGGAGTATTTTAGCAATGTTACAATATTCGAAGCAAAGAATGGTATTCCACTTGATTTTGCAGTGTATCAATTGTTTAATCCAAATTACTATTATAACAGAATAAAAAGAAAAGGCGAACTAAATATTAGAGAAATATCATGTTGCTATATATTGCGTGAGAAGAGAAATAACATTTCAATGATTCGTATATATCTTTACAAATTCGAAGATCCAAACCAGATGAAGTCGATAAAGTTAATCAATTGTGCCCAATATAATCTTAAACAGAGGTAATTATGAATTCTATTAGTAATTACACAAACAGAGTCTTTAATACAGATATAATGGTTTTGCTCGATGAAATTCCTAAAAATAGTATAGACTGTGTTTTCAGTGACCCAGATTACAATGTTGGAATAAAATATAATGAAAATGTGTATACTAAAAATTTTAATGAATATATTAAGTGGTATATCGAGCTGGCAAAGAAATGTCTTTATGTATTAAAAGACGATGGTAATATGTTCTTAATTAACTATCCAAAGCAGAACTCATACTTATGGGTTAAATTCCTTGATATGGCGTGCTATGATGTTCAAGAATATGTTTGGATTTATAACACTAACATTGGGCACTCTAAATATAGATTTACAACTGCACATAGAACTATTTTACATTGTAGAAAAAGCTCTAAAAATAAATTCTATAAAGAAAATGTTGCTGTTCCTTATCAGAATCCTACTGACAGAAGGATATTGAAAAATATTGCTAATGGTTCTAAAGGTAGAATGCCATATAGTTGGTTTTATTATGACTTAGTTAAAAATGTATCTCATGAAAAAACTTACCATTCTTGTCAAATACCTCAAAAATTATCTGAAATGTTGATAAAGTCATGCACACTTGAAGGTGATATCGTTCTAATTCCATTCGGAGGAAGCGGAGCAGAAATTGAAGTATGTAAAAATTTAAAAAGAAAATTCATTTCTGCTGAAATTGATGAAAATTATTATAAGATGATATTAGAGCGATTGGAAAAAGGTAAAATTGATGATAAATATAAACTTAAAATAGCTCAAACAAAGAGGTTAAAAGAAAGGACTATGGATTTACCTTTCGATAAATCTAAACAGGAGCCCCTATGGCGACAACCGCCGACTTCCGAAACGGACTGACCATACAATTCAGCGGCGATATATATCAAATAGTCGAATTCCAGCATGTCAAGCCCGGCAAGGGCGGCGCTTTCGTCCGCACAAAATTGAAATCGCTCACCAAAGGCAAAGTTATCGACAACACTTTCCGCGCCGGTGAAAAAGTAGATGTCGTCCGGGTGGAAGCGCGAAAGATGCAGTACCTCTACCGCGAAGCCAATTCCCTCATCTTTATGGATCAGGAAACCTATGAGCAAATACTATTAGAAGCTTCGCTAGCAGGAGATATGATTAAATTCCTGAAAGAAGGGGAAGAGGTCAAAATCCTCTTCCATGGCTCGACCGCGCTGGGCTTGGAACTTCCGTTCTTCATCGAATATGAAATCGAATCGACCGAACCCGGGGTCAAAGGGGACACCGTTTCCGGTTCCGGCAAACCGGCGACTATCGAAACAGGCGCAGTGGTTCAGGTGCCCTTCTTCATCGAAGTCGGAGACACCATCAGGGTGGATACCCGCACCGGCGAATATATGGAAAGGGTTAAGGCGAAGGAATAGAAAATAGGCTGTGGGCTGTAGGCTGTAGGCTATAGGTAATATGAAATGCTCCATTCATTATACCCCATTCTCATACCTGATATTGTTAGGCAACGGTATGAAGGATTCATTATGAAAGGAAATACTGTGACAAAAATGCAATTCAGGGAAATCAAGAAATTCGTCCTGCTGGTCGAGCAATCTGAAATCAGCGAATTGGAAATTGTGCAGGATGGGGTTACACTTCGCATCAAGAAAGAATTGTCAGGCGCGCCGGTGGTTAGTACTTCTAATCCACAGGCATTTATTGCTCCTCCTCCGCCGATTCAATCAGCGGCGTCTCCCCCGCAATCGTTGCAGCCGCCATTTGAAGAAAAAAGCGCTCTCGTCGAAGTGAAGTCTCCGATTGTGGGCACCTTTTACCGCGCTTCTTCTCCCGAAGCGGAAGCTTATGTCCAGGTTGGCGATGTGGTCAGACCCGGTCAGGTGCTTTGCATCATTGAAGCTATGAAGTTGATGAATGAGATTGAATCCGACACTGGTGGGAAGATTGCCGAAATCTGCAGTGAAAGCGGCAAGCCGGTGGAATTCGGGCAGGTTTTATTCAAGCTCGAACCGGTATGATTCACAGTTGCGAGATGCGAGTTGCGAGTTATTCACCTTAAAAGCGCAATCACAATAACCAAAGCCTATAGCCCACAGCCTATAGCCTATTTTCAGGGTAATATGGTGTTATTTTGCCGCCAACACCGCTTGTCCCAGGCACAAACCTTCATCCCCAGGGGCTAAAGTTCTGTGGATTAGGACGGTCGATCCTTGATTTTCCAACAGTCTTTTCAGCCAGACCAGGATATGTAGATTTTGGAATGTTCCCCCGCTCAGCGCAATGGTGTCGATTTTATAACGGGCGGCGAGTCGGAAAGCGGTTTGCGCCGTTGCGGCGGAGAGACTCACATGAAACCTGCGGGATATTTCCGGGAGGGAGATACCGTTTCTTAAATCCGCCGCCACGGAAGCCGCTATGCCGTATAGATCGAGAATCACAGTTTCGCCGCCTTCAATGTTGAATTCATAGGGCGGGTTGTCGAGATCAGCGGGGGTTTTACGCAGATATTTTTTTACCATAAGGGCTTCAAATTCGACCGCCGGCTGGCTGGGATAGTCGGAGTGGGTAATAAGCAGCGCCATAGATGCAGCCGCATCGAAGAGCCGCCCGCAGGCGGAAGTACGACGGCAGTTATAATCGGCTTTCATCATCGCTTCGACCGCATCGAGTTTTTCCGGGTCTAATTCTTTCAGGAATCTTATCGGGGCGAAATGGCGCCATTCATCTCCATAAACGCTTTTCAGCAGAGCGACGGCGGTGCGCCATGGTTCCCTGGTGGCAATATCACCGCCGGGGATGGTGAAATTCTTAATAGATCCGACCCTTTTGAAGCCGCTTTGTATGCTTCCGAGGAAGAATTCACCTCCCCAGAGAGCGCCGTCTGTTCCATATCCACCGCCGTCAAGCGCGATGCCCAATGCTTTGCCGAAGTGATTGTTTTCCGCAAGGCAGGAAGCGATATGGGCGTGATGATGCTGTATTCTCTTCAACGGGAGCCTCTGCCGCTCAGACCAGGCGCTGGAGATGTATTCCGGGTGTGAATCGCAAACGATGACTTCAGGAGTGAAGCGGTAGATATTGAGGAAGTGGAATATGCTTTCCTCGAATGCCCGGAATGAGGAATAATACTGCAGATTGCCGGTGTGATGGGAGATTATAGCTTCATTATTTCGGGCGAGACAGAAAGCGTTGTTCATATCACCGCCTAAGGCGAGGATGCTGCGCGGAAAATCAGCTTTAAGGTTGATGAAGCAGGGGGCGGCGCCGCGGGAACGGCGCAGATAATAAGGCTTTCTATTCAAAGAATGCGCTTGGGAGATATCGATTGTCAAGCTAAGCGGCAGATTATGGAGGAGGAGCTTGTCGGCGACGCCGGTGAAGTTTCTAACCGCTTCATCATCGGTTTTAATCAAGGGTTCACAAGCATTCACTCCGGAAGCCAGCAAGAGCGGGGGTATTCCTTCGATAAGAAGATAATCAAGAGGGGAATTGGGCAGAACAACGCACAGTTCGTTATGCTTTTTGAGAAGCGCGGGCGCCAGCTTTGAGCCCTTCATTCTAATTGTAAGCGGAACCGCCGGACGGGAACCGCTGTTCAACAGCTCGATTTCATAGCTGGAAGCGGAGAAATATTCCAGCATTGAATCTGTATCAGGGGCCATTATAGGCAGGGAGAACAGGGCATTACTCCTGCGGTTCAATAGGGCTGAAACCGCTTCTTCGTTTGCGGCGTCGCAAACGAGTTGGAAGCCGTATATCCCTTTCACCGCCAGGATTTGTCCCTTTAAAAGCGATGCTTTGGCGGATGCTATAACTTCGTCAGTTGTGGGGAAGTGTTCGGGTCGATCGGCTTCAAGCGCCGATTCATTTACAGCGGTCAGCCATATCTTGGGCCCGCAATCCGGGCAGGAGATGATATGGTGGTGAAACCGCCGGTTCAAGGGGTCGTTGAATTCACTCCGGCAGCGCTTGCACATTTTAAAGCCGGCGAAGGTGGAATTGGCGCGGTCATAGGGCAGGTCCAAGGTAACGGTGAATTTCGGACCGCAATTGGGACAGTTGATGAAAGGATAGTGGAAGCGGTGTTCCGCCGGATTGAAAAGCTCATAAAGGCAGTTATCACAAAGGGCTGAATCGGGCTGGATGAGCGGTCGGATATTTCCCAATAGGTCAGTTCCGGTGATGCGGAATATGGTGTCGCCTAAAACGGGGATGATTTCGTCGGTGATTCTTTCAATGACAACTGAGGGGGGCGGCGCTTCGAGGAGCAGTTTTTGGAATTTATTCAGGTGCTGTCCTTCAGCTTCGATGACCAGGACGCCGTTTTCATCCTTAACAAATCCCGCGATACCCAAGGACTGAGCCAGGCGGCAGACAAAGGGTCTGAATCCAGCGCCCTTTATCGCGCCTTCTATTATTATGCGTTTGCGGGACGGGTTCAATATAGATTATAAATTATGAATTATGATAGTTATTGGTTGTTAGTTGTGGGTTGTTGGTTATTATCGGCTTTATCATCCGTTTTGTTTTCATCTTGTTTCATCTGTTCAGCTTTTTTTTGTTCTTCGATATAATTGAGTTTGAGGGTGCTGACGGCATTTTGCAGGAACCGTTCTTCCTCATCGTTCAAGTTTCCTTTCATCTTCGATTTCAGCATATCGAGCATATCGATTGAGAAGGCTGCGGAGGGGAGGTCAAGTTCAATTTTTTGAGTAATCGGGTTCGCCACTTTTCCCATATTTTGCCAGGCGGAGTTATAGAATGAAAGCGCTAACTGCTGAAAGAGGATGGCGTCTTTGGGGATATTATTATTTTCAGTCATTTGAATCAGCCTCGCTTATGATAAAACAATTAAGCTGGAATACAGGATATGATTAAGATTTATTATCCACACCGAGTTTTTTTTCCATTTCCCGGATTTTATCGCGGATGCGGGCGGCTTCTTCGTAATTTTCTTCGGCGACAGCCGTTTGGAGTTTATTCTTCAATTCCTCTAACTGGTCAAAGCCTTCAGCCGGCAGCTGGTCGGGCAGGATAGATGCGTTTTCCATCACCTTCTCCGCCACAAATATTTTGGCTTTGGTCTTCAATGCAAGCGCGATGGAATCTGAAGGTCTGGCATCGATGTAATGGACATCACCATTGCTGTCGGCAAGTTCCACTGTGGCGTAGAAGGTGTTTTCCTTGAGTTTAGTCACACAGATTTCTGTAACTTTTATTCCCAGTTCATCGAAGATGCTGCCGAAAAGGTCAAATGTCAGAGGTCGAGCGTATTCCATACCCTGCAGCAGGATGGAGATAGCTTGAGCTTCAGCAACCCCGATGAAAATCGGCAGTCTCCGATTACCGTTAGTTTCCTGTAATATAACTACATATCCTTGATAAGGCGGACAGACTGAGATACCGATAACATTCACCGGAATCATTTTCACGCTGCCCCAGGGGGGTTTCTTATCGCCTTTTCGGTTCATAATTTCTCCGGTTTTTTTTCAATATAAAAAAATGTCAAGTCAAGTTCAAGCTTTTAACAAAAATCGTGCAAATATTTTGAATAACTATAATAAGCGACATTATTTGTTGTCCCAATCTTGTAAGGGCTGGGC
>JABMRZ010000485.1 GCA_013202315.1 Candidatus Tariuqbacter arcticus
ACAATAATAAGGCAAATTTCAAATATCTTTAGCTAGGGTTTATGTTTAAATCCATAACTTTCGGACTTGTAAACTTGCAAATATTTCCATACTCCAATGCGCTAATCTAACCGTCCAATCTCAATATCTTAATTCTATGTGTTGTCAAGTCTCCGCACTCGACACTTGGCACTTATATCCTAATTCCTTTTTTCATTGACAGAACAGCTTTTCCAGTTCTTTGACTGATTGGGGAACTGAAAAGACGATAGCTCGGTCTCTTGGATAAATCACACTGTCGCCTACAGGGACCGCGACTTCATCCTCATGTATTAGCGCTCCGACAATCGTTCCGGGGGGGAATTTGATATCTCGAATTTTCTTATTCGCGACTTTACACCGGGCGGGGACTTCAAATTCAATCGCATCTGCGTCTATTCCCCGCAGGGTATTTAAGGCGAGGATGGAACCCCGGCGGATGAACCTGAGAATGGAGTTGGAGGTGATTATACGGGTATTGATAGCCATATCCAAGCCGATAGTTTTGGCGATTGGCATATATGCACCTCTGCCGATCAGGGTTACCGTCCGCTTAACTTTCAGATGATGCGCCAGCAGAGAGGATACGATGTTAGTTTCATCATCATCGGTAAGGGCGATGAAGATATCCATTTCCAGGATGCCTTCCTGCGCCAGCAAATCCAGATCGGTGCCGTCTCCGTGAACCACAATTGTGTTTGATAGTTGTTCGGCGATGTATCGAGATTTTCTAGGGTTAGATTCGATAAGTTTGACATTTATATGTTTGAAATCGGCGAGTATTTTCGCCACCATGCGCCCGATTTTCCCTCCTCCAAGAATCATCACATTTCGGAATTCATAAGGGGCGCTGGAGGCGAAATGAAAGACATCACTCATCATTTCTCGCTTCACCACCACATAGACCCTGTCGCCCCGTTTGACAATATCGCTGCCTCTAGGGATTATAGTTTCGCCGTCGCGATAAATCGCCACAGACCGGAAAGTGAGGGGTTGGTATTGCGGGACGATACTGGATAGTGTTTGTCCGAGCACGGGTGAATTATCTTCAATCACCAGTCCCAGCAGGATTATCCTCCCCTCTTCGAATTCGACCTTATCGAACGCCAATGGGTATCTGACCATATCGACGATTTCATTAGCCGCTTCCAGTTCCGGATTAATCATCATTTCGACCCCCATTTCTTCGGGTGAAAGGACGAAATTATCCGAGGCATAATCGGCGTTTCTCACGCGGGCAATTTTAGTTGTGACTCCGAATTTTTGTGCGATCATACAGGCGAGCAGGTTCACTTCATCGGTTGAAGTCACCGCCAGCATCATATCCGCATTTTCGATTCCGGCTTGTTTGAGGTTGGCGAGTCCTGTTCCATCGCCCATAATCGCCATCACATCCAGCAGTTCATTGACGCGATTAATCGATTCCGGGTCGTTGTCGATGACCACGATATCATGACCTTCATTGGACAGGCTTTTCGACAGGTGGAATCCTACTCCTCCCGCGCCGAGAACGATTATTTTCATAATTAACCTTTGAGTGTTGATTCAAGTTTTTTTGAATCACTGAGTCCTTTGTAGAGAATAATCCGCAGATCACATTTAAAACAGGGTTTTTCTGTTATAATCGATATATTCCTGCCCGAACTTTTCCCGCAAATGCTTCTCTTCCATCCGCGCCCATCGGATATGAATGATGAGCGGGATTGGTAAATAGATTAGCGAAACCGGGCTGCGCGTAAAAAGCGCGATACAGACTACCGCCAGCATCCACCCTACATACATAGGATGACGGAACAGGCGATACGGCCCTTTTGTTATAAGTCCTCCCTCATCGGAGAATTTGTGATTCATCACCATAGCGCCAAAGCCGGTGTATGCACCGATGAGTCCCGCAATCGTTCCCGCCGCAATCCAGCCCCAATGGTGTGCGAACCGCAATTGTGGAACAACTGCCGCCGCCCAATGGCAAAACATCGGCGCAAATGCCACTATAAAACCAACCGGAGAATGGCTGTGCTCTTCACCCGCTTCGCCAGCGTGCATTCTGTCGTGCAGGAGATAGAATACGGTCGCGGCGGCTAAACAGGCTGTTGGGTAGATATATTCTTTCAATGCGAATCCTAATATTGAAATTTACAATTATGAATCATCAGCCGGAGTGTTCTTTAATTAGCGCTTCGATTTTAGTTTTGAGCAGATCGACCGCCACCAGATTCATCCCCCCTTCGGGAATGATTATATGCGCATATTGCTTGGAAGGTTCCACGAACTGCAGGTGCATTGGTCTGACGCTGTATTCGTATTGGTAGAAGACGGATTTCATATCCCGCCCTCGTTCTTCTATATCCCGCCGCACTCTCCTCATCAAGCGAATGTCCGGCGGAGTGTCCACGAAGACTTTTATATCCATCATTTCCCGCAGCTCCGGGTCGTGCAGGACCAATATCCCTTCCAAGATAATGATAAGATGGGGACCTATAGTTCGGGCTTGATTCGTTCTGCTGTGTGTTATGTAATCGTAAATCGGCTGTTGGATTGTATCGCCGGCTAAAAGTCTTAGTGTGTGTTCCCGGAGCAGACTCCAATCCCAGGCGTCAGGGTGGTCGAAGTTTCGCTTGTTCCGTTCGTAGACCGGAATTTCGGACCAGTCTTTGTAGTATGAATCCTGCTGGATAATGATGGTCAAATCGGAACCCAAACCGTCATAGATATTCTGGGCTACTAATGTTTTCCCGGAACCGGTGCCGCCGCTCATACCGATTAATATTCCTTTTTTCATCATTCCGCTTCCTTAGTCAAGTTCGACTTACCGAAGGGGGCTGGTAGCAGTTCCGACAGCTTATGCCGTATTATACTATCGCCTGAGGCTGCGCAAATTATTTCGATGTTGGGGGCATAATCCCACAATAATTGCCGGCAGGCGCCGCAAGGTAGGGCGATCTGTTCGTCTTCAGCCGCCACCGCCATTCTAACGAAATCGTGCGCCCCTTCAGAAAGGGCTTTGACCAATGCGACCCTTTCGGCGCAGACGGTCAGTCCGAAGGATGAAGATTCGATATTGCATCCTGTGAACAGTCGTCCATCTGATGACAACAAGGCTGCACCTACGCGAAAGCCGGAATAATCGGCCCGGGCATTTTTCAAGGCTTTTCGAGCCGCCCTGATAAGTTCCCACTCATTCATAATTGGATAAGTTCCCTTCCGAAATAATTGAGAATATACAGAAGTTTGGCAAATTTATCAAACCTTGCTGATATTATTAAAAGAGAATTACTTAAGAAACAGTGAGAAACTAAAAAATGATGAAAGTTTTCCTTATAAAACTTGACATTTGCACATTGGGGCACTATATTCGATTAGATTTGACGAATCACATTCAGGATAGGATATTAGGTGTTTGATATTAGATATTTGATATTAGATATTTGATATAGAGTTTTATGGGCTTTTTTTATTCTTTGCGGCTTTATAGCGGATAATTCGCAGTTCGCAACCGTTTCAAACTTCGATGTAAATGCTTTTCATCAAGACCATTAATAAGAATCCATCTTATAATATAATAAACACATAGGGATAATTATAGTGAGTAAGAAACCCACTACCAGGCAGCGGAAGATACTTGATTTCATCCGCGAACAGATAATACAGCACACCGCTCCCCCCACCATCAGGGAGATAGGACAGCGCTTCAACATCAAATCTACTAACGGCGTTCGAACTCATTTGAACGCTTTGGAAAAGAAGGGGCTGATCAGGCGGCAAGCGTACCGTTCGCGGGGCATCGAGCTGACCGAAAGGGCTTTGACTGTCGCTTCATTTATTGCGGTTCCAATTTTGGGACGGGTTGCCGCGGGCAAGCCGATATTCGCCGAGGAGGAGCTCGAAGGGCGCATCGGCATCGATCGGGAATTATTAGCGGGAGAAGGTCTGTTCGCTCTTAGGGTGCGAGGCGACAGTATGATCGACGCCGGCATTTTCGACGGCGATTTGGTCTTCGCCCGTCAACAAGCATCCGCGGATAAGGGTGAGATTGTGGTGGCGATAATCGGCGATGAAGCGACGGTTAAATATTATCATCCTGAAAACGGCCGCGTTAGATTGGAACCGGCGAATTCGGTATACGCTCCGATTATCATTTCACGAAACACTCCTGGATTTTCCATCGCCGGGAAGGTAGTGGGTGTTTTCCGTAAATATTGAACTAAAGTTGGAATCCGAACGCTTCATCGAACGATTTATCAGACGGACAATCCCTTTTTTCAGAGCCGGCCGAAGACGCAAGATTCGGTTGGCGCTCGCTATGCTGTCAGCGATTTGGTGGATTGGGGAGTGGCGGAACGCTCCAATTTGAAATTATCGCTGGGCACTTATTGCGGCAACATCGACAAGGAATTGTCGATGTTTCTTAGTTCCGATATTAGATATTTCCACCTGTCATTCTTACTATTCCCTATACCTATCCTCCCATAATTGCTTAAATCCCAAAAATTTCGTATAATTTAGTTTAAACATAATCCCCGAACCGGCAAAGCCGAAATATACTAATCGGAGGATTTGAAAGCAAGTAATTGTCAAGTGAATTACTTGGTATTTGGCGCCTGACACTTGGCACTTTTTAAATCTATACATTGCAATATGTTATGCGGATTTCCATCAGAGAATTGCGTTAATCGGAATTAAGGTAATAAATGCGCCAGCAATTCACCCTGAACCGCACCGGTGGACTGGAAGGTGTCGACTTCCGCGCCCTCGGATTCCGCTGCGGTCTGGAGATACATCATCAGATAAAGACGGAGAAGAAGCTCTTCTGCCGCTGCCCCGCAGGGAGATACTCCGATGAATACCAGGCTGAAGTCCTCCGCCATATGCGCCCCACCCTCTCCGAATTGGGCGAATACGACGGCTGCGCCTTGATGGAATTCAAGACAAAGAAGGAGATCGTCTACCGCCTGAACAAGGAATCGGTCTGCACTTATGAATTGGACGACAATCCCCCTTTCCCCATCGACAAGCAAGCTTTGGACATCGCTATCGAAATTGCTTTACTTCTGAACTGCAATATCGTCGGCGAAATCCACATCTCCCGCAAACAATACCTCGACGGCAGCATACCCGCCGGCTTCCAACGCACCACTATCATCGGAGTCGACGGCTGGATTCCCTTCAAAGGCAGGAGAATCGGCATTTTCCAACTCGCTTTGGAAGAAGACGCCTGCCGCGAGGTCTCCGATGTAGGTCATCGCATAACCTTTCTAACCGACCGCCTGTCAATGCCGCTGATAGAAGTTGTAACCGCCCCCGATATGCTCGATCCGATGGAAGCCGCTCAAGTCGGAGGGGTCATCGGCGCTCTATTGAGGCTGACCGGTAAAGTCAACCGCGGATACGGCGCCGTCCGGCAAGATGTTAATGTTTCCATCAGCGGCGGCAAGCGTGTGGAGATTAAAGGGGTCCCCAAATTAGGCTTCATCCCCCGGCTCACCGGCTTCGAAGCCACCCGCCAGAAAGCCCTATTGAACCTGCGCGAAGAACTTCAGCGCCGCGGCTTTAAGACCGAAGCCGATATCGTGTTCGATTCCAAAGATGTTTCCGAACTGATAGGAGAAATCAACCATCCTCCCCTGCGCGAGAAATTCCCCCAATTCCCAGCGGTCAAGGCAATGTGTTTGAAGGGTTTCCGTGGTATATTAGCGACTCAACTCAATCCCGGTTGGAACTTCTCTTCCGAAGTTTCAGGCAGGCTTCGAGTCATCGCCTGCCTCGACCAACAACCCAACCTCGCTCACACTGACCCCGGCGACAAGTATTCACTGTCATCTTCCGATGCGAAAAAAGTGTGCGATTGGTTCGAATGCGGTTCGGATGATGCCGTGGTGTTGGTTTGGGGCCCGGCTGAAGATGTGGAAACCGCCATCTCCGAAATCATAATCCGGTTGAAGGAAATCCTGCAGGGGGTAATCAATGAGACTCGTCAGCGCTTGCCGAATGGATTGACCGACTTTGAACGCATCCTTCCCGGTCCCAACCGGATGTATCCTGATACCGATTCACCGCCCACACCTATAACCGATGAAATGATAGCGCGCATTTCCGCCAATTTGCCCGAAACTCCCCCTTGGGTTAAAATGGAGCGTTTCCGCAAGCTGGGTCTGATGGAAGATATCTCCCTGGCGTTGATTCATTCCAATTATCTTGAACCACTGGAAAGGGCGCTGGAGCGATTCTCCACAAAAGCCGCTTTGCTCGCTCAGATGATTCTGCAGTATATTCCCACAGAATCGAGGCGCAATGGTTCTGAATATACTAATGATGAAATTAGCGATTTCTTAACTATTATCGCTCAAAGAAATCTATCGAAAGAAGAAGCGATAGCTCTGTTCCGCGCAAAAAAGCAGGGGATTAATTGGAAGGAAACATTGTTCAAATTAGATCTCCATCATTTCTCCGATGAAGAAATCGATTCAGCGGTGTATGAAGTTTTGGAAAATATAGATGGCGAGCATATCAATTCCAGCGCCTTGGTGGGTATTATCAAAGGCCGGTTCGATGGAACCGTATCCGGAAAGCGAATACACCAACGGCTTATGCAAATCAATGAAACTTAAATTGTAAAATATCGCTTGATAATGGATTGCATAACAGAATAAAACAGCGAGGAACCATAATTCTCATTATTTGATACTTGACACTTGATACTTTCACACTTTCATACTTTCATACTTCGCAGTTATAG
>JABMRZ010000486.1 GCA_013202315.1 Candidatus Tariuqbacter arcticus
AAATTAGTAACATTATAGCTTTATTAAAAAGAAAGAGTTATCTGTCTTTTTATTATGAGCTTTTATTCACTGGCTATTATTGCTATTATGGCTATTATAATTTCACTACCTCGATAATAAACATACACTTATGCTGATCCGATTTTCAGTGTTTGTAAAAGAACTAAAATGATACAAAAATTATGGATGCTGACTAATTGCAGACGTTTTTAATCCAATATTGTCTTTGAAAAAGAACAGGAAACAAAAATAATTAAAATCATAGGCTGAACATGAATCGTTTTTAGCGGCGCAGCATTGGTGCTATTCGTGATTGTTATCCTCCAGCAGGTGTTTTACGGCGGGCGGGTCGACCCTGATAGTGTTGAATTACCGCAGCCGGATACGGTGTTGGTAGTTGATACGCTTTGGCTGGAGCCGGAGGTGGGAATAGTTCAGGGCGATGCACCGGTTGAGATAGACATTGATTCGTTGCTTGCGGCGTGGGAGGCTGAGATGGGTGATTCGATTCGGGGGGCAATAGAAATAGGCTGGCAGGCTGGAGGCGAGATTGTCGGTGGCGACAGTTTAGCTGGCGACAGTTTGGAATTCCCGGTGCTGGATGATAGTTTAGTGTCTACTCCGGGTTTTCCTGAATCGCTCAGTTCTTTCTAAAAGCCAGACGACAATAGTTTGCGTCCTTAAAAATATCGGTGATTCTTTCACAATTATCCAATTTCAAAAAATGTCGCGGGCAGGGGCTTCGCCCCTGCACCCCATTACAGAAAACAGAAATCCAGAAATCAGAAAAAGTCAAAGACTACGCGCCAAACGGAAGCCTGTGTCGTTGTTCCGGTAATCAGGTACAAACCCGCGGCGAGCGGCGGAACGGCAGCCGTTCTGGTAGTTGCTCCAGCAACCGCCCCGCGGAACACGAGAAGAACCTGATGATGATGTCCAAGCCCTACCATCAGTCGGAGCCCCATTATAGCTGTTGTAATACCAGTCTTCGCACCACTCATAAACATTGCCGTGCGTATCATACAATCCCCAGGTATTCGGTTCTTTCGACCCGACCGGGTGGGTCTTAATGCCCGAATTACCAACATACCAAGCGACACGCTTCAAATCCGATTCATTGTTTCCGCTATAATATTTAGTTGTCGTTCCAGCGCGGCAGGCGTATTCCCATTCGGCTTCCGTCGGAAGGCGGTATCCTTTACCCGGGTCAAGCTGATTTAACTTCCGTATGAATTTTTGACAATCATTCCAAGATACTTTCTCAACCGGTAAATTGTAACCCTTGAAGTGGGAAGGATTATTACCCATCACCGCCTTCCACTGCGCTTGTGTTACTTCCGTAGTCTGCATCTTGAAAGGTTTAATCGTTACCCGATGAACAGGCTTCTCTCTACTATCACCATCGTTTGAACCCATCATGAAACTGCCGCCGGGAATGGGAACGAAGGTCATATCGGGTAGAGGTCCTTCAATATTATCCTCAAGATATGAGTCTTCAGCATCGATATAGCTCCCGGAACTTATCCTTTCACCCTTCATTTCGGCAATTTGCGCCCTGTAAGGATTGTATTTAGTTGCGCTTTGCAGTTTAACTCTCACTTTAACGCTGAATTTCATCACATTGCCGACAATCTCCTGTTTTACCTTACCATAATCACCGCTGTTATCCTGCTCGATTATTTGAACCTTTGCCTTGCTTTTCAGCTCGTCCCTGGTTATCTGAAAATCTTTTATCTCAGTAACCGCTTCAATTAAAACCTTTCCGCCTTTATCCATCGCATCGCGGCGGGCGTATTCCAATGCTAATCGTTTGCACTCTTTGATGGTCTTGTCTTCATCCAAGACAGATTCGCCATACCCTTCAGTCCATATCGGTTTTGTTAGTTCTTCATCAAATTTGTCCGCCTTGTTCTTAAGAATGTCGATTTTTATGTTCTTTTTCTGCTTCTCAAGTTCTTTTATATCATTGAATAATTTTGTCTTTGCGATTTTTAGTCGTTCTTCAGATTCCTGTGCGTTTTTATATGCCTGATCTGCGCTTTTGTATTTATTCAGCAGTTTAACCATCTCCTCGGCGGGGATCAAGTCGACATTATTGGAACCTCGTTGATAATTGTCTTTAGTAGTTTCATATTCCAGTTTGCTTTCAGCGGTTTTTTTCCGCGCTTCTTCGTAGTCGAGGCATACTTTTTGGTATTCAGCTTTTTTAGATGACAGACTGTTTTCGATTTTTTCCAGTTGTTCCTGCAATTCCGTCTGTTTTATTTGGGAAAATAAAATCAACGGTATCAGGATGCCGATTAATGTAAATGAATGTTTGCGCATTTTTATTTCCTTTTTTTCTATTGAACTTTCAATATAGCAAATATTTACAAAAATTCAAAACTATAGCTGTGAAAAACCGGTTTTAGCAAATACTCGCTACCTTTTTTTAACGCTGTGAATATTGTTTATCTAACATTTTTATTTCACCAACAGCAACTTCCTCGTCTGACTGAGACCTCTTGCAACTATCACTGATTAATACACCCTGCTCGACAGTTCGGAGCCATCGAAAACCGCATCATGTGTCCCGGAAGCCTTCTTACGGCGCTTTCAATCACGACCAGTTCAAGCGATGCCAGCGGGACATGAAGACTTTCCGATTAGTGAATATTACCGGCGAGGAATTGAATGATTATGTTAGCGAGGAGGAGATTCGGCTTCGGCTGGAATTGATTATGGGGCTGGTGCCGGTGCAGGGGCAGATTCTGGGGAGGGTATTCAAAAGGAAATCGATGCGATTACCAGGGAATTGAAAAAGGAGATGTCACTGGTTTCCCGGCGGTCGCTGACCGGTGGTTATCGGAAGAGTTTTGAGGATGTGGTGAATGAATGGGCAGATATGGGAGTGCCTTCATATTCAGAGCTTTCGCATGCGGAAAGGTTGAAGTTGGCGGTGGATGCGTTTAGCTTGGTGGATCGCAAGGCGTTGGATTTTTTGGTGAATTATGAATTGCAACTACTTGGAAATGTAAGTCGCGAGCTTGCAGAAGGGATCAAGAATCAAATCACCATCGGATTGATTCAGGGTGAAAGCGTTGCCAAGATAAGCAAAAATATCGGTGGGATAATAACCGATCCGGAGGAATTTCGCCGGGCGGGCAAGACTGTGTTCAAGACTGCGCAGCTACGAACTGATACAATAGTGCGGACTGAGACTTTACGGGCTTATAATCAGGGTCGATATAAGTTTTATAAGGAGGTTGGTGTAACTTGGGTAATTTGGATGTCTGTGGGCGACAAACGGATGTGTCTGGTCTGCGGGGAACTGGACAGCAACAGATACCGGTTGGATAAAGCGCCAAGAGTACCACGGCACACAAGCTGTCGCTGTTCGTTCTATGCAGATCGTGAAAGCCTGGGGTTAAAAGAGAAAAATACATATAGAGGAATAGGGCTCTTCGCTGTTTTGTATGGGTAAATTTGATTAATTGTTAACAGATGATATTTTGTGGTATCTATTAATCAAAATAAAGGATACCACAATGCCGTCACCTGTAGAAAAATTATTCGCTCGCGCCTTGGGACTTGAAGCCCCCTGGCAAGTAGTAAAGCTTGATTTTTCAGAGTCTAACAAGCGTTTAGAAATACATTTA
>JABMRZ010000487.1 GCA_013202315.1 Candidatus Tariuqbacter arcticus
AATTATGTATTACAATATAATAGCCAAAGAACTATAGTATTACAGGAACCATGATTATCCGTTTAATCCGCTTAATCTGCTGTGAATTCTTTTCATTTCTCAAAGAACTTAATAATTCCGTTAATTCTTGATACTTGACACTTGGCACTTGACACTTACTCGCTTTAAATCCTAATCCCCCCCTTTCACTTCCACCAACTGCACAATATCCTTAACTTCAACCCCCTCCTTCTCCTTATCAGCCAATCCGTCACGGAGCATTAACTGACAGAAGGGACAGGATGTCGCTATAGTATCCACCCCGGTGGCGGTCAGCTCCAACACCCGGTCGTGATTTATCCGCCTGCCTTCAGTCTCTTCGCTGAACAACATTCCTCCGCCCGCTCCGCAGCAGAACGACTTATCCCTATTCCGCTTCGCTTCCACTAAATTAACCCCGGCGGCTCTCAACAATTCCCGCGGTTCCCGATGCCCCTTCGGAGCCAGATACCGGCTGAGATAGCAGGCATCGTGATAGACCGCCTTCGCCCCATTCCCTCCGGCGAGCCGCAATTTGCCCGCTGCCATTAACCGTTTAATATAAGTATTATGGTGGACAATTTCAAAATCTTCCCTGAGTCCCATATCCCGGTATTCCCGGATAGTCCTCAAACAGTGCGGACAAGTGGTAACTATCGTCTTCGCCTTGATTTCGTTCAGGTTTTCGATATTCTCCAGCGCCAATTCCTGGAAGAGGTATTCATTGCCCGCCCGCCGGGCGGCGTCGCCGGTGCATTTCTCATCTTTGAGCGCCCCGAAATCGACCCCCGCCGATTTCAGCAGACCCGCAAACGCAGCCGACACCTTGCGGTAATTCATATCGTAGCGCCCCATACACCCCATCCAATACAGCACATCCTGACCTTTATACCAGGGGATACCGCTCTCCTCGATGAATTCGACAGCTTCGATGGGCTGATATTTCCAGGGATTGCCCGACCGTTCCAGGTTGTCGAACAAGGCTCGCATCGGCGATGGGAATTCACCTTCCGCCACAAATCCACGCCGGAAAGCGATTATCGGTATCACCTGGTCTATCCCCACCGGACATTGATAAGTGCAGGCTCCGCAAGTGGTGCACTGCCATATCATATCGAAATTCAGAACCTGTGAAGGGTCTTTCATTTCCGGGTTTTCCAGCAGCCCCTTGCGGATGTCCAGCATCCATTGCTTGGGGTCCAATACCTTGCCCGTATTCCGCGCCGGGCATTGGTCGAAGCATCTGCCGCATTCCACGCAGGAGAAAGCGCCGAGGACGGTGTGCTTTTCCAAATCGGAAAGCTTCTCCGCCCCCAATTCGTCATTATCTATGTCCAGCGGTTTTATCCGCGCCAATTCCGGGTCTTTCAAAAAAATGGTGAAAGGTCCCAGCGCCAAATGAAGGTGCTTGCTCTGCGGAATTAAAATCAAAAAGCCGATGATGAAAACCGAATGCGCCCACCAATTGACCGTAGCGGCGGTCGTACCCTCATCGAAAACCTGAAAAATACCCAGCAGATAGGTCACCATCAATATTTCAATGAAGAACGCCACCAACCCCGAACTCCAGGACAAATGTTCCCCCAGCGCTTCAGGCTGGAATACGAACCGCCTGACCGTCAGATGGGTGATCCCAATGATGACTAGAACTGCAAACACCGCCACAATTGTCGTAATAATCCAATAAATATACCCATCCCCCAAAATCGTCCCTCCATAACCTATGGCGAAGTGATTCAGGGTTACTATGATGAAAGTGATGAACCCCCAGAAAACGAAGGCATGCATCAGCCCGGCGATGGGACGGTGTTTGATAACCTTGCTCTGGAAGCAGACTTCTTTTATCACCCGCCATATTCGGGCGCCTAAGTTGTCTATTTTTAATTCGCCCGGCGCTGTAGCCACCAGTTTCAGCCGCCTGCAAACCGGAATGATAAACCCTGCCAAACCCCCGATGATGATGATGGTCAGCGCGGTTATCTGCATATACTGCCCTTGAATTTATAATGAGTGAAATAATGCTGCTTTGTTATACAAAACGAAATTAATCCTTAATTCGTGTCAATTCGTGTTCATTCGTGGTTAATTAATCCGCATTACCCGCACGATATACCGAAGAACCCAAAATATCAAACATCAAATTTTCTTTCACATTTCATTATTTAATCACCGGCGTATAGGGCATCAAATACAACACCCGCCCGTCCATAAGCTGTATACTATTTTCAACTTCACCCAAAAACTCCCGCACTTCCTGATTCAAATCGCCTTCAAACCTCCTCTCGAACAGCCCTTCAAAATTCAGCCGGGAACTCTTGGGAAAGAATTCAAACGAAGCCCTTTCACCCGGTTCCAAACCGCCCATCTGCATAGCGATTTGCAGCGCATCGTTCAAGGTGCCGATTTCATCGACCAGCCCTATTTCCCAAGCTTGTTCGCCGGTCCAGACCCGTCCCTTAGCGATTTCGTCCACCTCATCGTATTTCATATCCCTGCCTTCCGCCACCCGCTCCACGAATTGCCGGTAGAATTCCTCCACCATTTGCCGGGTCAATTCCCGCTCTTCTTCGCTCCATCCCCGGCTGCTGGAAAGGTAATCGGCTCGTTCGCCGCGCTTCAAAATCTCCTTGGTGAACCCAATCTTTTCGTAGAAACCGCTCAGGTTGAATTTCCCTGACACCACCCCGATGGAACCGGTGATAGTCCCAGGGTCGGCGACTATCGTATCCGCCCTGCAGGCGATATAATACCCTCCCGATGCCGCCGCATCCCCCATCGACACGATAAGCGGCTTCCTGTCTTCCCCGGTAACCGTGAGCTTCACTTCCCGCCAAATCAAATCGGACGCCAGCCCGTCCCCCCCCGGAGAATTTATCCGCAGCACAATCGCCTTGATTTTATCGTCTTCACGCGCTTCACGGATGGCGCGCGAAATAGTTTCAGCCCCCACCAGCTTCCCGAAAAACGAATTACCGCCGCTCTCACCCTGCACAATAACACCATCCGCATAGATGATGGCGATGCGCTTTAAAAACGGGTCGCCCCAGGAGTATTCATAGCGGTTCCTTCCCCAGTATTTGTCATATTTGACCATACGGGCGTTTCCCCCGAAAACCGCCTTCAGCGCATCTTCCAGTTCATCCGGGTAGATTAAGCTGTCGACCAGCCCTTCAGCATAAGCCGCTTCAGCGAGGTAGGGTCCATTATCGATTTTCGCCCGGAAATCGGCTTCATCATATCCCCGCCAATAGACTATTTCGGTGACGAAATCGAAGAACAGCTCCTCCAGCGCCGCCGAATCGGCTTCAAAATGCGCTTTCGACATCCCTTCCCTGGTCACCAAATCGCTGGCGCTCTTATATTCCCCCATATGTTCCAATTCCGCCGTTATGCCCAATTTATCCAGCGTCCCTTTGATGAAAGTTATTTCCATTCTCAGCCCGGTGAGGTTCAAATATCCCGTAGGCGGCATATATATAGCTTCGGCGGCGGAAGCGAGGTAATACTCCATATTATCCATATTATTCGCATATATGACTAAGCGCTTACCAGTTTCCCGAAAATCGATCAGCGCTTCCCTGATCTCCTGTATAGTGGCGTATCCGCACTGCAGATTCCCTAATTTCAGCGCCAGCCCTTCCACCTTTTCATCCTCGCCCAATTTTTCGATGGCTTTGACCAGCCCGCTCAAGTGAGGGTATGACGGAGTGAACATACCCTGCGGAGGCTCTTCCCGGATTACCCCCGACAATTCAGCGAGGATGAAATTCTTCCCCGGTGATACTTCGATGCCCGGCAGATTGTCAGTGGTCAAATGCAGGAAATTCACCGAACCAACCCTCCCGCCGTCATCATCCATATACATTCGATGACCGAATCCATAATGCCGTAAAGACAATGTCAAACCCGCCCCGAAATATTCTACCTCCGGAAAGTAATCGAAGCTCAGATCCACCCCCTCCAGCGGCTTCAAATCGGCTCTGAATCTCCAATCGAGCGAATCGCCGTAATCGTTAAACTGGTCTTTTAGAAGGCTGAAATCCGCCGACAGGGTGATTCTATCACCATAAAACCTTACCGCCGCCCCGAAATCATAGCGTGTATGAAATTTCCCATCCACCGGCATACCGGAGCCGCCCAGAGTAATATCCGGGCTGGGAGCGATTTCCGCATTCACCCTCGCACCATTTATATTATGCGCCGCCGCCCCGAATGAAAGATAATTGGAGGGGCGGAAGAGCAGTCCGAAATTCCATTCGCCGTCGATATCGATATGCCGGTACCAATCATAGCTGAACCCGGCTTTTAACCCATAGCCCAGTTCAAACCCCATCCCGAAGTAATAGCGGTTGTAGCGGTAATACGCTTCGTCCATAAATTCGGCTCCGAACCCCATCCGCCACAATTTGCCATAAATAGCGCCGTTCCGTTCGTAAGCCCCTGAACCGGCGTAAGTCAGGGCGAACAGTTCCGCCCCCCGCCAATATGCCAGCCCCGCCGGATTCACCCGCAGGCTGAAAGCGTTGTCGACCGTTGCTGCGGAACCGCTGGGCAGGTTGATTTCCGAAAGCTGCCCCCATCCGCATCCGAATACAACAATTACAACCATTATCGATAAAATTAGCTTTTTCAACTGTTTTCCTTGAATATGGGGTTTAGGGTTTAGTAGGCTGTCATTCCCGCATGTTTTTTAGCGGGAATCCGGAAAAAAAAGATACCAGTCAAACCGGAATGACAGGTAATGGGGCTGTTGAAAAAGGTTGAGATAAGTGTATAACCGCAAAATCTCCCTGAAACTCTGCATTCTTTGAACTTTTTAAGCGAAAAATTCACAACCCTTGACATTTCTTCATAAAATCGTGCAATTTTTTACAGAAACCGTGAATTTCAAGCGGATCTAGATAATGATGATGATGAGTACTATTATATCATCATCTTCTTCATCATCATGATCACATCAAGAAATGCAAAATTCTTTGACTTTTCTTCACGATTTATCGATATTTCTGCAAGCCTCGTTGATTTTTTACATTGTCACTGATATTTCTGCAAGAATCATTGACTTTTTTTCCAATTTCATTGAATTTTTATCCACTTTCGTTGACATTTCTGCAATAAACCACGATTTTTATTAACATAAAACCATAACCAATTCCCAATCCCCAATTCCCAATTCCTACTTCCCAATTCCTAATTCCCAAATCCCAATTCCCAATTCCCAATCCCCAAT
>JABMRZ010000488.1 GCA_013202315.1 Candidatus Tariuqbacter arcticus
GATTCATACCGTTTTAGTAATTTGTCGGCTTTTAATAAGCCGCCCTACATTTTTTATGAATAATTCAGGTATTACGAATAGTTCAGGTTAATTGACTGCCAGATGTCAAGTGTCAAGTGTGTTGATTCTGAGATTGAGTTTTTTTATACCTTTGCGGAATTTTCGCAAGCCGCCCCCTTCGTTAATGGCGCGAAGTACAAGGCTATTATCAACGACTTTTATCCCTGATAGGAGGGTGACCGGCGTGTCGGCGAACGCTTCGGGAATTAATGGGGTCGATGCTCCGAGAATCACCGTCTCCCGGCAGTTACGACAATGAATCAACAGCCGGTCGAGGGTATCGTTTATTATGGCGGTTCCGGTGATGATGGCGGCGTCGCATCCGGGCAGCATTGAAAAAGCGCTTTGGGCGGGATAGATTTCCGGCGATGACTGGTGTTCGATTTCAAATATCAATAATTCCTTCACCCTACTCCTGATATTGGCAACCATTGGGGCGAAATTACCCACCATTCCGACCGTATCTGAAGGGCGAAGGTCAACATAGTCGAGGAAGTCGCCGGTAAGGAATTCCTCAGAGCGTTTATCGGTCAAGGCATTGGCGGCGGCGAGAGCCACCGTCCTTTCCAGTTGAACTTCGGATTCGAGCAGTTTCAATACACTCAGCGCATCTGAACCGGACAGTGGTTTTCGATTCGTAAAGCATTTGCATCCGCGGTAGAATTCGCCGGGGAAGGTGTAAGCCACTCCCATTTCGCCGCTGTCGAGCACAACACCAGTGTAGCTCAAACCGATGTGAACTTCGGCGACCCGTTTGCCGAGCGCAGGAGGGGATAAAAATTCCAGCAGACATCGTTGGATATTGTAAGGACGGTCAGACATTCAATTCGATAGTGCGACCTTTATTTAAACAGCGGATTAAGAATTTGTCCAACATATCTTGAATAACGAATATCGAATATCGAGCAAGGAATGTTGAAGTTTCGGCGGGTTGGGAACCCGCGTAATATTTCTATTTTAAATGTGAATTACGAATATTCGGTTAGTTTTCCTTTTCAGGCTTGGCGCGCCAGGCGTCCCAGAAGAGGAAAGCGCCCAGCAAGACGAACAATATCAGTCCCAGCCAGTTGCCGAATTCACCGACATTATTCAGGTCGGGGATAATGGTTATCACATATTTATCTTGAATGAACTTAATCAGCGCATCCAATACGCCAATCAAAGCGCCGCCGGCTATCAAGCCGGAAGCCACCAGGATGCCCTTGTCATGCCTGATCTTCGCCAGGGCTTCATTCTTGGTGGAATGTTTGACCAGCCAGCCGACAATAGCGCCGGCTAAGATGGGCGAATTAAGTTCGATGGGCAGGTACATTCCCAAGGCGAAAGCCAGGGGGTTGATGCCCAATATATTGACCAGCAGGGCGACGATAACCCCCATTCCATAGAGGAACCAGGGCGCCTGACCGTCTCCCATAATGCTTCCCAGCACAGCCGCCATGGCATTGGCTTGAGGAGCGGGCAGGGGTTTGCGTTCGGATACTGCCGGAGCGGCTTCTTCATAAATTGTATCGGAAATGGTGGAAGCGATTTCCGGGGGGGCAAATTCGAGTTCCACTACTGTTTCCGGCGGTTCGCCGGGTTCCGTTTCCATCGCCATTTCGAGACTGCTTATTTCTAAAGGTTCATCTTCGACTACAACGACCGGCTGGGCTCCCGCAATGTCTTCCATTGTCCTGGTTTTCTGCGTGAAGCCGTAGACTTGGGCGAGGAGAATTATCACCAAAGTAACCACCACCGATGCGAGGACACATCCCATAATGTTCGCCCATTCGATAGATTTAGGAGTGGAACCGAGCCAATATCCGAGTTTGTATTGGGTGACCAGGCTTCCCGCCATAGAAAGGGCGGTGCAGACCACGCCTCCGACCAGCAGAGTGATCAGCATTCCCTCTTTTCCGCTCAGACCGATTTGTGAGAATATGACAGCGGTAATCATCAGGGTCATCAGGGTCATACCGGAAATGGGAGTAACGCTAATCATCGCCACCGCCCAGGCGGATACTGCGATGAAGAGGAAGGAAATCACCAGGGTTATGGCGATTGAAATGAGTGACAGACCGAGGGCGCCGGGTATTCCCGCCAGCACCACAAAGCGGAAGTAGACCCAGATAGCGATGGTGACTAACACCAGCATAATCATCACCCAGGACATCGGTATCGATTGATCGTAGCGTTTGGGCGCTTCTTCGGCGGTTCCCTTGCCCGCCATTTTGAAGATTTCTCTGAAGGCGATACCGACGGCTTTGAAGATGACCGATGACATTTTGATGATAGAAATGAGCCCGGCGGTGAAGATGCCTCCGATTCCGACATAGCGGGCGTAATTGGTGAAGATTTCATCGGCGGTCATCATTCCAATGGGGATTTTGCCGGGTGAAACCGGGTCGGTCACCAACCCTCCCAAATAGGCGAAAATCGGCACCAGCACGAAATAAGACATTAACGACCCGGCGAATATGATGGAAGCATAGCGCACGCCGATAAGATAGCCCAACCCTAAAGTGGCGGCGGAGGTGTAAAGGTTGAAGATTAGCTTCACCTTATAGGTGAAGAAGTCGCAGACGGTTATCATTGAAGTGGAGAAATTTTCCGCCCAGGCGCGCATAGAGGTCATAAAGAAGTCGAAGACGGCGCCGATGCCGATGGCGTAAGCCAGGACGCCGGCTTGCTTGCCGCCCCTTTCACCGGTGACTAACACTTCAACGATGGCAGTTCCTTCGGGGAAGGGGAGTTTGCCGTGCTGATCAGCCACGAAATATCTTCTGAAAGGAATTAGGAATAGAACCCCCAAAATCGCCCCCAGGAGCGGCACCAGAAAGATATGAAAGAAATTATGGTTCAAGTCGAGTATGAACAAGGCTGGCATCACGAAGACCGAACCTCCGGCGACGATGCCAGAAGTAGCTCCGATGGCTAAGATGTTCACATTTTCAATCATTGTACTCTTGCGCGCCACCAGGGCTGAGAAACCTATGGCTAAGATGGAGATGGGAATGGCGGCTTCGATCCCCTGGCCTAGCTTCAATGCTATGTAGGAAGCTGCCCCGGCGAACAATATCGCCATAACCACACCGAAGAGTATCGAGCGCATAGTTACTTCCAATATCCCCTTCTCTTGATGTAGAACCGGGGTGTAGGTTTCTCCGGGCTTCAGTTCGCGGTAGGCGTTTTCCGGAAGTTCCATCTTATTGGCTTTATTTCCCATTAAGGCTCCTCATATTTATGATGGATTCGATTGACTTGACTAATCTAACTGTTGAATAACGAGTTCTGGAGTTCCGCTTTAGTTGTTTTATTAATCCGAGGGCGATTCTTCGGATTTTATTTGGTTGTAGGCTTCGATAACTTCCAATGCGGGTTTGAAGTTCGGATTCAGTTTCAGGGCTTCCCGCATCTGCATGATGGCTTCCTCTTCATTCCCCAATTCACCTAAGACTAATCCGTAATTATATCGATACATTGGGTCGCCGCTATTCAATTTGACCGCTTCGGCTAAATATTCCTTGGCGGTTCGGAGGGAGTCCTGTCGGATTTTGAGCAGTCCCAGGTCGCCGTTGGCGCGGGCTAAGTTATTCATTATTTCGGGGTCACCGGGACAGAGGAGCGAATTTTTTTCACAAAATATGAGCGCATTTTCAAGATGACTTTGGGCGGCGGTCAGGGAATCCTGATTCATCTTCAATATACCGAGGTCCCGGTGGGTGCGGGCAATATTGACGATACCATCGGGATAATTGGGATAGATATCCAGGGCGATTTGATAGAAATGCAGGGCTTCTTCGAGTTTATTCTGGCGGACGCGGATGTTGCCGATATTATTGAAGGCGTAGGCGGATTCGAAGCCGTGATTAATCTCAATTTCTTTGTAGAATTCCTGTTCGGCGGTATGGTAATCTCCCCGGTCATAGTAAATAACTCCCAAATTCAAGTGAACCTGGGGATAATGAGGATCGGCGGCGAGGGCTGTGAGGTATTCCTTTTCCGCCAAGTCGGTCTGACCCTGCTTGCTGTAGGCGTTTCCCAGGCTGAAATGGGAATAGACGGGGGATATTTTCTGCACATTCAGCCAGTTTATATTGACGACTATGAACAAGCCTGCCAGCACAATAGAGGGATTGATGAGTTCCCGATAATCTCCGGCGCGGATGCGCGCGATGAACCATTCAACCGCGGCAATTGTGAATATAATGAGGAAGGGAATGATTGGCAGCCGATAGCGGGTGGTGATGAAGAACATTATCACCGAGGCGGAATATAATATCACGAACCAGAAGACGAACTGGTTCCCAGCGTTCCGCCGATAAAACAAAATCAGCCCCAAAACTCCAAGGGGGGCGAAGACCCTGAATCCTATCGGCTCCAATAATATGGTCAGCAGGATTGAATCTTTGGCGGCGAAGTAGATGTTCTTGTTGTTGGATATTTCCACTCCGCCAAAATAGAGCAGAGTTTTCACCGCCATCAGCTTCAGCCATTTAAAGGGTTCAGCGGCGATGAATTTGAAGCCTTTGGCGTAGTAAAACTGGGACACTTCGGAGGCGGTGAGTTCTTTTCCGGCTTCGAGTTCGGCGGCGTCGGTGGCGTCGATATAGCGCCAGATGTTTCCCAAGCCGGGGAATTCGGCGGTGGCGCCGTCGGATTGGGGGTTGTTGCCGATGTAGAAATTCACTCCGCCTTGAGTGGCGATGAGGACAAATTCCCCTTGGTGTATGTTGTGATAGGTTACGGGAATGAGGGGGATGATGAAGCCGAGGGATATAAACCCTATCCTGCCGCAGGCGCGCTTGATTTTTTTATCCTGCAGAACGAGGAATATTACCAGGGGTGCGATGATGATTATATTGGGGCGGGCGATGGCGGATAATCCGAAGAGCAGTCCGCTGAGCCACCAGTATAGATTACGGCCGCCCTCCCGTGCCTTCAACAGCAGCAGAATCATCCCCAGGTCCAAAGGCAGCAGAATCACCGGTATCAGCAATTCCGCTTCGAAATAGATGAAAATACCGGTGAAGGCGGCGGCGAACCCGGCTATTATCCCCACCCGTTTTGAGAACAGCTTTTTACCTAAAAGATAGATTAGGACGCAGGTTAAAGAACCTATCAGCGCTTGAATCACCCGAATAATGAAATATATTCTATAATCGTATCCAAAAACCGCATAGATAGCCCCTAATAAAAACGGGTATAGCGGTGCTCGGAAGAATGGCTCGCCGCGGGATAAATCGCCCTCGGCTATCTCCTGAGCCCAATCATCGTGGTATTCCGCATCGACCGCCGGGGCGGTGAAATAGGGACGGTCGGAGATTTCGATGATATACGCCAGACGCAGAAGATAAGCGGTCAGGAAGATGATGAACCAGAAGGGGAATTTCAAGTTAAAAGTTAAAAGTTAAAAGTTAAAAGTTAAATGGTAACTGTATAGTTCTTGGAGAATGGGTTATTATTCATAGGCTATTAATTCAATTATGACATACAACATAATAGCCCACCAA
>JABMRZ010000489.1 GCA_013202315.1 Candidatus Tariuqbacter arcticus
GCGAGGATTCGCGAAGTGAAGCCCTCACATGAGGGTTTATCTTGAAAATAGGCTGTAGGCTATGGGCTGTAGGCTTTAGTCCGCCGTCCGGCGGATTCCCGCCCCTTCCTATCATTCCCGCATGCTTTTAGCGGGAATCCATACCCAATTTTCATTTTAAGTTGTGCCGTGAACCGGCATGAGGGTTTACCTTGAAAATAGACGGTAGGGTGGGTTCTTAACCCACCTTCATCATCTTACAAAACCCTAAACCCTAACCCCTAATCCCTAACCCCTGATAATAATATAGACAATTTTACGGACATTTTCAAGAAAGGGTGGGGAAAAAATTGTTAAAAACTCCACAAGTGCTGCTTGCGCCATTTTGAATGAACTACTTGACATAATCGCTAAAAATTCGTAATATATACATAAGCGGCTGTGACGCAATTGGTAGCGTGTCAGCTTCCCAAGCTGGATGTTGCGGGTTCGACCCCCGTCAGCCGCTCTATAAGGCTCTAATTTCATCCTGCACCTTCGCAGGATTTTTTTTACCATACTATGTTAATTTCACCCGATGAGCGAATCCCGGTGGTGCCGGCTAATCGTTGATATGGCTTCTCAATTTGCAAGTAATCCCCATAATACCGTCATTCCGGCTTGTCCGGAATCTATTCCCGACGCGCTTCGCTTGCGGGAATGACGAGTAATTGGGATTATCACAATTATAAAGGGACACTACCCGAATCCCCAATAACTCAATAACCCAATATCCAACATCCACCGATATTGAAAATAACCGGCATAGACCCCGATGGACAACTCGCGGGATTAGTCCGGCACGGCGATAAACTACTGAATATCAACGGTCAACCCGTCCGCGACATTATCGACTATCGCTTCCTTTCAGCCGAAGATGAACTGGAACTGGAATTTAAGCGTGGTGGCGAGTCTTACCTCCTGAAAATTGAAAGAGACCCGTTTGAATTCCTCGGACTGGAATTCGCGCCGATGAAGCCCGGATTATGCGGCAACGACTGCCTATTCTGCTTCGTCGACCAGAACCCCCCCGGCGTCCGGAACAGCCTGAAAATCAAGGATGAAGACTACCGCTTCTCCTTTTTATATGGAAATTTCATCACCCTTTCCAATTTGGGGAAGGCGGGGATTGACAGGATAATCCGCTGCCGGCTTTCGCCGCTGTATGTGTCGGTGCATGCGATGAATATCACAACGCGCAACCGCTTGCTGAACCGGGGTAAAGACGATGGATTTCACCGTAAATTCCGGGCGCTGATCGAAGGCGGAATAAAACTGCACACACAGGTTGTTATCGTCCCCGGCTGTAACGATGGAGAAATTTTGGTTGACACCCTGGAAAAGCTGGCGAATTTTCATCCCGGAGTCGCTTCCATCGGGTTGATTCCGGTCGGTTTGACCAAATATAGGGAAGGGCTGCCGCCGCTCAGACCGCTGACCCCCGCCGAAGCTTCGGACATAATCGAATTGTCGAATATATTCCGGGAACGATTCACAAAGGAATTGGGCGGCGCTCTGGTATACTGCGCCGATGAAATGTTCCTGCTGGCGGGGGAACCTATCCCCGAAAACGAATATTACGGCGATTTCCCCCAGCTTGAAAACGGCGTAGGAATGGCGCGGTTTTTCCTGGATGAATTTCACCAGGAAGCGGAAGCGTTCCCCGCCGCAATCGATTTCCCGCATAAAATGCTTTTAGTCACCGGAACGGCTTTCGCTCCGTTCATCGAGCGGGAAGTCATCCCCATTCTGCGGAAGATTGATGGCATTAAAGTGGAATTGGCGGCGGCGCCCAACAGTTTTTTCGGTGAAACTGTCACCGTGGCGGGGCTGCTCGCCGGGCGGGACATCCTTTCAGCGTTGAACGGGAAGCGCGCTGATTTGATTGTCCTGCCGCCGGACTGCCTAAACCGAGACGGGCTGTTCCTCGATGATCTTTCGTTGGATGAATTTCAGAATATCATCGGAATACGAACGATTGTATTCGACAGTTCTTTCTTGGAAATTTTTGCTTATTTCTGATAAGTTGGCAATATTAATCGGTAGTCGGTTTTCGGTTTACTGTTTTCGGAAGAAAGTTCACGAAAATGTGTAATTTTTTTGGATTTTTGGCAGACATTTCATAAAAAACGCATTATTGCAGGATTTTTTGAAGAAAGTTCACAAAATCGTGCATTTTCCCCGAGATCATGATATGATGAAGAAGATGATGATAGAGTACTCATCATCATCATCATCATCTAGCGTGAGTTTCCTACCTATTTTCAGACGAGCTTAACAAGTAATGATAATACAGGCAATTAGAATGGAATGCTTGGATTACCCCGCGGTGTTTTGCGGGGGTTGCAAATCCAAAGCTTTCAGAATACGTTTTTGTTTATCATTCAAACGGGAGATAGTTATTTTTGGCTTATGATCAGGATAAATCACAGCTACCTTATAAATATTCTGAAGTTGAGTGAGCATTTCATCGATAGTGATATTGAGCCCGGTATTATTTAATTTTAAGCGCAGCAAGGAGACTAAAGTCAAAGCCAAAACACAATAAAAAGCATGAACTCTGACTTTCTGATCAGTCCAATGAAACATCGGCTGCCAATGAAGAAACTCGATATTTTTCATATCTTTGAAAGCATCTTCGATCTTTGATAAACCGCGGTAAGCGCGGATGATTTCTTCCGTTGCCCAATCACTATGATCGGTGAACAGAATAGTTTTCCCTAAAAGGCGGTCTTCGATGGATTTCCTCATATCATGATCGGTGTGGAAATTCAAAACCGGCAAACCGTTCTTCTCCTGAATGTCAACCTTGACGATTTTTTTCATATGTTGAGGTTTGAGGATTTCCGCCACCTGTTTGCTGACGGATTGAATAGTCGGCCTGCGGCCTTTCATTTTTTCCAGCTGCCAGAGCGATAATCGCTGCGCCAGACGGGATAACGCCTGCACCGCTTTGTTCAACTCCCGGATGATGGTGGCGTATTGCTGGCAGAAGAACTGTTCCGAATAAGTGATAACTACGGTTCGCATCTGTCCAAACACTTCGGCTTCCGTTCGATAGAAGCGCAGTCCCGTCCATTGTTCTGACTCACAAATATTGAAGCTATCCAATGGTATTTCAGTCAGTTCCGGGAAATGGGAAGGGATTAGCGATCCCACGAAATGAAATTGACAGTTTTGCGCTTTATCCATTCCCTGCTGGGAATTGTTGCCTTTGTCGAAAACGAAAGTTATGTCTGAACAGTGTTCTTTCAATCCCCGGCTGATGTCAGCCAGGCGATCAGCTATGATCTGAAAGTGGCTGAAATCATTGCGGTTGCCTGGATATACCTGGTGAAACAGGGGAACCCTGCTGTCCCGACTTAAAAGCAATGCCAGCGAAACCATCATTCGATGGTCTCTGGCGCGACCATCGCACAACTTAGAATGAAAATTCACGACTCGCGGACTCGCTTTGCCGCTATTTTCAAGGTAAATCTGACGCAGATTGTTGCGCCCGGCTTTGGATTTCCCCCTCTGCGGCAGTTGGCAGCGATCATTGAAAGTATCTATCCAGGTGTAAAAGTTAGTGGTATCATATAGCAGACAATCCAGGCTGATATGGTAAGTTTCCACTATCCGGCGGGTGATGTTTTCTTCGATAGCCGCAAGCCGGGTTTCATCCAGTTCTTCCATATGATCCCAGAAACGCTGGCTGGTGAAAGCTGAAGCGGGCGTTCGCCATATTTCCTGCAGCGTGGTTTGTTGGTACCATTTACCGATTTGCGTTTTGCTTTTTGGTTCCAGCGCACGATTGATGGCTGCCAGTATCATATAATGTCCCACGCTGGGCCCCTGATTTCGCTTGGGTGCATGACTGTCGATGATGTCGATCAGCCCCAATTGTTGGGTAATACTCCAGAGCGCAGCTACACCGCCATGCTGGTAAACCAGGGCTTCTTTGGGTTCCGATGGTTGCGCATTCTCAGCATTTTTGATGATTTTTCCCACAGATCCCAGGTATTTTTGCCAGATGATTCGCGGTTTTCCGTTTACACGTCCGGATTCGACGGCGTAATAATACGGTTTGCCCTTTTTGATTTTTTTGATGATAGTTGTCATGTATGACTCCTGTTAATGAAAATGGTGAATATTAATAGGGTAATACATATTTTTGAAATAATCAAGTATTTGACCTTAATTATTAACAATTATCATCAATTATTTAATCATACAGTAGGGTAATACGCTCTACAACGATGCGCTATCTGGAAAAATCCAAGTTTGATACATCCTAACTGTTTAATTATCAAAGAACAAGAATAACATTATCAAAATCTTACCTGTAATTCTTAGAAAATAATCAGCAAAATCAATCATAAGTAGGAAACTCACGCTAGC
>JABMRZ010000490.1 GCA_013202315.1 Candidatus Tariuqbacter arcticus
ATTTAAAAGAGAAACCCTCATGCCGGTTCCCGGCACAACTTATAATAAACGACATAAATCCTTGTCCTACTGTTGTAAGGGCGGGGTTTCCCCGCCCTGAATTCATGCAGGATCGCTCAGGGGCGAGGTAACCTCGCACTTACAAAAATGGCGTGAAGTTTTGTCGCTCATTATATATTGTCGATTTAATCGAATTGTCTTCATAACATTTCCGGTATATCTTCGTCATCCAAAGGCTTCACGACATAAAGGAAAGGCGCTTGAACTAAATCGACTATTTTCTGCTGATCTGTCGGCGAACCTTCCGAATCTGTGAGCACTTTGATTTTAGGGCGCATGGAATGGACAGAAGAAATATCAATCACTACACCGATTTCATCCGTATTCAATCTCACATAACAGCCAATAGGAAAGAAAGTTAATTCATTCACTAAAGCTCGGAGAATAGTAGGATCAAAAAAGGTTTTTTTCATTCCCACTACTTCCTGCAAGGCGCGGTAGGTGGTCTGACGGGAACGATGATAACGAGAATGACAGAGCGCTTCATAGGTGTCCGCCAAACCGATTATCTTCCCCGCCCGGCTGATTTGATCGCCTGTCAGCTTATTGGGATAACCTTGTCCGCTTTCCCTTTCATGATGCTGTAAGATGACGGTGGTGATGTATTTGCATTCGTGCGTGAATTCACTTTTAATGGCGTTTTCAATTATTTCAACACCATAAAGAATATGATTTTGAATCTCCTTTCTTTCGGAGACGCTCAATTCTCCCTGCTTATTATAAATTCGGCTGTTGACCTTTATCATACCTATATCATAAAGCAGCGCCGCCGCCCCTAACAAGGGCAAATCACCTGCCTGTATCTGCAAGTTCTTGCCTATCCGCAAAGAGATAATCGAACAATTAACCGCATGAACCGCCAGACCCGGTTCGGAATCCTTGGAAAGCACCATACTAAGCAGTTCATTATTGGCGGTGGCTTTTTCCGCCACTTTATCGCAGAAAGAAGTTACAGACAAGAATTCTTCCGGCCCGAAAACCCCATCTGCCTTTTGTAATTCATTCATTATGGCAATTCCAAAACGATACAGCTCTTTAGAGCTCGCATGTGTAACCTGCTTTCGGGTCGGCAGGTTCAACTTAACCGCCGCTTCAGCCTTCAGTTTCTCTTCCGCAGCCAAAGTCTTGTATTTAGGCTGTTCGATTTCCTCCCGCTCCTCAATAATAGCCGCCTGACTTTCAGCATCGGGAATCGTTGGACTGATGTCTGTCGGGGAGATTCCATCCTTCGCTAAAACATCCTCCCCCACCGCACTGCGTTCTTCGACAGGCTCCCTCGCTTCCCTATGAACGATCGAATCGGGTTTTTTAATCTCCTGTGGAACTTGAACTTCAGCCAGCGGTCTCTCGTGCGTAATCGCGGGTTTGGATTCTGCAGTCGGGACAGCGGGTTTAATCCTTTCCACCGGCGCTTTCACGCTGGGAGGGCTGACTTCCGGCTTGAAGCGCTTGCCCCATACATCCGCCTCGTAGCTGCCCTCATCGACCCGCACCGCCTTTGATTTGCCCCCGTTCTGCACTTTCTTCGCCATTTCCATTCGAAAATCATCCAAGGGTGACTTGGGAGCGGGAGCCTGAGTTGGAGGTTCTAATTCGGGTTCTGGCGCGGAGGTCTCTAAACCGTTTATTGGCGATTCTTCGGTTGGAATTCCTCCTTCCGTCCGCTCTTCAACGACAGTTTGAATATCCATTGCGGATTCATTGAAATCCGCCTTCCGCTCTGTGATTGGCGGCTCTTGTTCAATTTCCTTTTCTATCGAGGCAGCGTCTTCATCCAAAGTCGGTCTCTCTGTCTCAGTAATTGAACCTGGAAAGGACCCTTCCTTGACCGCCGGTTTTTCTTCCGTTGTGCGCTCCTGCAATGGAAGCTCACGCTCATCATGCTTCAACTTTGACGACCACCTGAGCAGCGATTTCACCCGGTTCTTTAGAACACCGGGGTCCAAGGGGATAGTGATATAATCATCGCATCCCTGTTGAAACCCCAAAGTTTTGTTCGGAGTGGAATCCGAAGCGCTGACAAACATGAAAGGTATCGATGAAGTGTCGGAACTGCTCTTTAAAACATGACACAATTCATATCCCTGCACACCTTCTAAATTAATGCTGGAAATCACCATTAACGGTGGATTTTTTTTCACTTCATTCAAAGCCGCTGCGCCACTCTGAATATTCCTTACATTATAACCCATATTTGCAAGATACCCCCTCAGTAATTCCGCTTCCAAAGGATTATCGTCAGCGATTAGAATATACTCCTGTTGTTCCTCTCTATGCGTTGCCGCCGCCTTCTGAAGCTGCTTGTAAGTTCCCAGCATCTTGATCGCTCTCATAACTCCTCCACCCGATTTCTAGTTGAGAAAATCATCTTTGTCCTTAAAATATGTTAATCAAATCAACGATTTGATGAAATTACTGTCTATCATTTCCATTTTCTTTTGGAATCCCACTAAAAGGCTCAAATCGCATATATTGTTTATCCGCCTCGGTGTTCCGAAAGTATGGCGATAAATCGTCTCTATGGCGTCATCCGTGTAAATCGGCCGCTTGGCGCTGGCGATCCGTAAACGATGATTAATATAATCACGCGTGTTGTCATAATCAAAATTATGGAGGTGATACTTGATAAACATCCTCTGTTCCAATTGAGGAATTGCCATCACCCGCTCGCGCAGTTCCGGCTGACCGGACATTATCAAAGTCAGCATAAAACGATCGTTCAACTGATAATTCAGTAGAAGCCGCAATTCCTCAAAGACCTTTTCGGACTGAATCTGCTGAGCCTCATCGATGATGACCAGCGTTTCCTTACCATTCTCAGTGTTCTTGAAAAGAGTATCCCCTATCTTGCGGCCTAATTCAAGCGTCTTCTCCGGTATATCCTCTTCCCCCAATTGAAATAGAATCTCCTGTAGAAGTTCCTCCGGTGACCAGCGCGGATTGTCCAGATATGCCAATTCAAATTGCTCTTCAGGAAGGCTGGCGGCGATTTTGCGTATCAGCATCGTCTTACCGCATCCATAATCACCAGTCAATAAAGCCGCCCCCTTGTTCTCGTTCACCACATATTCAATCCGGTTAAGAGCCTCACTGTGTTCAACAGCCGGGAAAAAGAATTCGGGATTAGGAGTGTTCTCAAAAGGTTTCCGATCCAACTTCCAATATTCAATATACAAGTCCACCTCTTCTGATAATTTATATTAGAGTCTTCCTAACCCGGACGAGCCGGAACCAAAAAGGTTTAA
>JABMRZ010000491.1 GCA_013202315.1 Candidatus Tariuqbacter arcticus
ATATGACTGAGGAAGTGGCCTGAAAGAGGAAATCGGTTTAATATGCCTATTGGGAAGATGGCTCAGATGATAGAAAGTTAGAATTTAGAATTTAGAATTTAGAATGTAGAATGTAGAATGTAGAATTTAGAATGTAGAATTGAGAATTGAAAGTGGAATGGGAAAAACGGAATACGGTGAGTGAGGATAGGGTGGGGGAATTGGTGGAATTGTATGAATCGCTGGGGTTTGAGGTTAAAGTGGAAGCGTTCACTGAATTTGAAGGCGGCGGTGAAGTGTGTGAAAGTTGTTTGTTGGATTCGGCGGTGGAATATTTCATAATCTATACTCGAAAGTTATAGTTAAATGGTGGGTTAAGAACCCACCCTACATTGCTTATAATTTTTTGAACCGCTGATTATCGCTGATTTTTAAGCGGTTCTGAATCAATTTTTTCATTATTAGTGTTTATTTGTGTTCATTCGAGGTTAATTAATTCATATCATCTTTACAATATAGCGAGGAGAATTCATTATGAAGGCAGCGTTGTTTCACGGTTCGGGGAAGCCGTTGGAGGTTACGGAAGTTCCCACACCTGAGCCGAAGGCGGGGGAGATTTTAGTCAAGGTGGCGGCTTGCGGAGTGTGCCACACCGATTTGCATTATTTGGACCATAATGTGCCGACTTTCAAGCAGCCGCCGATGATTTTGGGGCATGAACCATCGGGGATTGCGGCTGGAATAGGCGCCGGGGTCAAGGATTTCAAGGAAGGGGATAGGGTTCTGCTTCCCGCAGTGTTGACTTGCGGATATTGCTACAATTGCCGGATTGGGAAGGAAAATATCTGCGATAATATGGTGATGTTCGGCAACCATGTGGATGGCGCGTATGCGGAGTATGTGATTGCGCCGGCGAAGGATACATTACATCTGCCGGAAGAAGTTCCGCTGGAAGAGGGTTCCATTATCGCCGATGCTATTTCCACCCCGTATCACGCGGTGGTCAACCGGGGTGAAGTCAAGGCGGGGGACAATGTGGTGGTGTTCGGTTGCGGAGGGGTGGGCATCAACGCGGTGCAGATTGCGGCGGCGGTGGGAGCGTCGGTGATTGCGGTCGATATCGTCCCGGAAAAGTTGGAACTGGCGAAGAAATTTGGCGCGCAGGAGGTTATCAATGCTAAGGAGACCGAACGCATCGACAAGGTGGTGAAGAAGATGACCGGGGGCGGTGCTGATGTGACATTCGAGGTTATCGGGAATCCGGCTACGATTCAGGCGGCGTTTGCCTGCATACGCAAGGGGGGAAGGACGGTGGTGGTGGGGTATACCGATAAAAAAGTCGAACTGCCCGCCGCTAAGATAATGTTCTTTGAGCAGGAGATTGTGGGGTCGTTGGGATGCCGGCCGGTGGATTATCCCAAGATAATCGAAATGGTGCGGACTGGGAAGATTAAAATCAAAGAATTGGTCACCGGCAAATTCCCCCTGGAGAAGATTAACGATGCGTTCGATTTACTGAGGAGCGGGGAGCCGACGGTGTTGAGGTCGATTGTGACGCCTTAGGCGGATGCGGGTTGCGAGTTTCGAGTTGCGGGTTGCGAGATGCGAGATTAAACACGGAATTACACAGAAGGCACGGAAATCGCAGAAAAGAATTTGAAACACAGAATTCCACAGAAAGCACTGAAAACACAGAAAAAAGATTGAAACACTGAAAGGCGCGGAATGTATGAAAAGATCTGAAACACAGAATTACACAGAATTACACAGAAAAACACAGAACAACGCAGTGGGAACAGAACAAATGTCAGAAGCTGTTAAAGCGAAGAATCGTTCTTTCGTTGTCGAAATCAATCAGGAATGGTGCAAGGGGTGCTATATCTGCGTGGATGTATGCCCGGTGGAAGGGATTTTTCATATCGAGGAAGAGGTTTCGGATAAGGGGTTTCGGCGGGTGGGGGCGGTTAATTTGGAAAGATGCACGGGGTGTATGCTGTGTGAATTGTTGTGTCCGGATTTGGCGGTTTTTGTAAAAGATATTTGATATTTGATATTAGATATAAAAAGAGGTTGAAATGAGTTATTGGGAAAAAAACGAGGAGTTCTCCAAGCGGCTGTTGGATTTTGCTGTCAGGATCATAAAGCTTTGCGGCGCTTTGCCTAATTCATATTTAGCTGTCCATCTCAGTAAGCAACTTGTTCGTTCGGGCACTTCAGTGGGAGCTAATTATGAAGAAGCAAGGGGCGCTGAAAGTAAGGCTGATTTCATACACAAAATCACAATATCCCTGAAGGAAATAAGAGAAACCTTATATTGGTTAAGAATTATTCAGAGTTCCGAAGCCCTTAAACCTGAAAGGCTGGATCCGATAATTCAAGAGGCGGATGAGATTTATTCCATCCTTGTATCTTCAGTCAAGACGAGCAAAGAGAATTCTGAGGATTCATAAACTCAAATCTTAAGCTAATAGCAGAGATTGAAATATACGACTGAAACAATACCTTCGGCGCTTAAGCCGGGGGATTATTTTATGATGGGGGATGAAGCTTCCGCCGAAGGGGCGGTGGCGGCGGGGTGCAGGTTTTTCGCCGGATACCCAATCACGCCGACCAGCGAATTGATGGTGCATATCGTCAAGCGGTTCGAGGAAGTGGGGGGGAAGTTCATCCAAATGGAAGATGAAATCGGGTCGGTGGGGGCGATGGTGGGCGCATCCTGGGCGGGGGGGAAGGTGATGACCGCCACTTCGGGACCGGGGCTGTCTTTGATGATGGAGAATATCGGATACGCGGCGATGACCGAAACGCCTATGGTGATAGTCGATATTCAGAGGGCGGGACCTTCGACCGGGCAGGCGACCCGTCCCGGCAGCGGGGATATCCTGCAGGTTAAATACGGGTCGCACGGGGATTATGAAATAATCGCGCTAAGTCCCTGGTCGGTGCAGGAGATGTACGATTTGACCATCGAAGCGTTCAATTTGGCGGAAGCGTATCGGGCGCCGGTTTTCCTGTTGGCGGACGAAGGGGTGGGGCATTTGCGTGAGAATTTTACTGTTAAAGGAGAGGTTGAAGTTTATCATCGTCCAAAAGCGAAAGGATTGCCGCCGTTCGATACCGGCGATGAGGATATGATACCGCCGATGCCCGCTTTCGGTGAGGGTGAAAAACTATTGATAACCGGTTCCACTCACGATGAATGGGGCTACAGGAAGACTCAGGTTTCCGCTGTGCATGATAGATTGGTGAAAAGGCTGGTGAACAAGATTCGGGTGAACGCAGGTAAGATTCACCGGTGGGAGGCGCATTTCATCGAAGATATTGAATATCTGGTGGTTGCGTATGGAATATCTGCGAGGGCGGCTTTGAAGACGGTGATGGATTTGCGGAAGGAGGGAATTAAGATTGGGTTGTGGCGGCCGATTACCATTTGGCCGTTCCCGGAAGAGGCTTTGAAAGAAGCGGCTGAAGGGGTCAAGGCGGTTATCGTGCCGGAGATGAATCACGGGCAGTTGGTGCGGGAAGTGGAACGGCATTTGTCGGTTCCGGTTCATCCGATAGCGCAGGTGGATGGGGAAATTATGCGGCCGGAGACTATTGATATTAGATATTTGATATTAGATATTTGATATGTTAGGTGTTTGGAATGGAGTGGGTTTATGGTGAAGGATGAGGTGAAATTGCTACAAAAACCAGGTATTACTAAGGATAATTGGATTTGAATCATCCGCTTGAGAAATATTTACGGATGGAGGTGTTTCCCAGTCCGTTTTGTTCGGGATGCGGGCATGGGATACTTTTAAGCGCGGTTTTGCGGGCGATAGACGGATTGGGCTATTCGATGGACGATATGCTGTTCGTATCCGGTATCGGATGCGCGGCTTGGATACCGAGCCCTCATTTTGCGGCGGATACCCTTCATACAACACACGGAAGGGCGGTCGCATTCGCCACCGGAGCTAAACTGCAGAATCCGAATTTGAAGGTGATGGTGATATCGGGCGACGGCGATATTGCGGCGATTGGGGGTAATCATTTGATTCACGCCGCCAGGCGGAATATCGACCTTACGGTCATTTGCGCCAACAATTCGGTATATGGGATGACCGGGGGTCAGCTGGCGCCGACCACGCCGCTTGAATGCTTCACATCCACATCGCCCAGCGGTAACACGGAACCGCCTTTCGATTTGTGCAAGCTGGTGGAGGGAGCGGGGGCGGGGTATGTGGCGCGGTTCACGGTGGCGCATATACATATGTTGATAAAATCGATTAAGGCGGCGCTAGAATATGAGGGGTTTTCCTTCATTGAAGCGGTTTCACCATGTCCGACTCAATTCGGGCGGATGAATGCGGTTCCTTCTCCGGTGGATTTGATTAATATGCTGAAAAAGGATTTCGTTTCAATGGCTAAATACAATAAAATGCCATTGGAAGAGCGAGGGAGTCTGAAACCGATAGGCGAATTTGTGAAACCGGATGTTAGAAAATCTAAGGCGGGATAGTGGAAGAGCAAATGAATGTGATGTTTTGCGGATTCGGAGGGCAGGGGATTGTATTGGCGGGGGTGATTTTGGGAAAGGCGGCGGTTTTCGACGGCTTGAATGCGGCGCAGGCGGCTTCATACGGGTCGGAAGCGCGGGGTTCCGCATGCCGGAGTGAAGTCATTATCTCCAAAGGGCAGATAGTGTATCCACATATCGAACGAGCTGATATTTTGGGGGTTATGTCGCAGCAGGGGTATGATCTGTTTCAGGAAAAGCTGAAGGAGGATGGGATTTTGTTCTATGATGATTCGATAGTTCAAGTAAAGGATGAAGTTCCGTTTGAGCAGGTTGGTATTCCGGCGACGGAATTGGCGATTAAGGAATTCGACAAAAGGATCGTGGCGAATATTATTTTCTTAGGGGCGGTAGTTGGTCGGACTGAGATTGTTTCGATGGAGGCTTTGGAAAAGGCGGTGAGGGATAATGTGCCGGAGAAGTTTTTGGAGGTGAATTTGAGGGCGTTGGAAATTGGATTAAAAATGGGATAAGCGGCAACTCACCCGTATAATGAGTAGTTTTGTATATAGATTACGCCGGATGATGATATATTGATAGTGAGCGGTTGGTGTTTTATGTAGAAACCATATAAACAGAAGTTAAAGGAGAATGTAATGAACCAGATTGAAACCCTATTTGACCGCATGGATGTCTGGCGACATCTACCAAACTACCAACTGGAGCGACGTGCCGATCTGTTCTTTTCCTTGTATCTACCTGAGGTGCTCGAAGCTAAACTCGGCTTTCCCATTCAGGAGCAGATTGTGCCCGAGTTTCCTGTGCGAATTGGCACGATCTACCCCGACATCCCAATCGATAAATCGTACAAGATCGATTATGTCGCCTTGTCAGCAGACACCGATAGGGCGGTCTTTGTGGAACTGAAGACCGAATATCTTTCCAGACGACCTAAACAGGATAAGTACCTCAAGGCAGCCCAGAAAGCCGGGCTGTCAGCACTGCTCGCTGGCTTGCTGGAGATTTTCCGAGCAACCAACTTTAAGCGGAAGTACTTCTGCCTTCTTGAACATCTTGAAAGCATGGGACTCCTTCGGATTCCCATGCCCATGAGAGAAATCATGTCCCGCCCCAACCTTCAGGGAGTGAACGAAGCCTCGCACGAGGTCGAGTTCACTTCACAGACAACTGAGTGCAAGATTGTCTATGTCCAACCTAACGGAACTTGGCCGAACATCATTTCTTTTGCGGAGTTCGGAGCCATCGTGCAACAGCATGACGACACGGTTTCCCAACGATTTGCTCAATCCTTGACAGAATGGGCAAACATCCCGGCTGGAAAGAAGAAATCAAAGAACAACCAAATCAACTCGGAATAGTAAATCCGTTGCGCACATCACCAGCTATTTATGCAAACCGTTATGCGTTTATAATATCCCCTGTAAGATTGTAAATATTTTATTCTAATAAATTTACTATGAACTTCACTTTCTCCGAAGAACATGAGATGATACGGGAATTCGCCCGCAAATTCGCGGATAAGGAGCTCAGACCGATTGCGGATGAAATAGACCGTGAAGGTGAAATCCCGCGGGAAATCATCGAAAAAATCGCGGAATTGGGCTTCCTGGGAACGCCTTTTCCCGAAGAATACGGCGGTGGGGGGATGGGGGAAACCGGGTATTGCGTCCTGCTGGAGGAAATCGCCAGAGGATGCTTTTCCACCGTAGTGGTTATAGGGGGGCATGTATCTATAGGGACGATGGCAGTATTTTTGGGCGGGACTGAAGAACAGAAACAACGCTTCCTGCCGGCAATGTGCGCGGGGGAGAAATTGGCGGCTTTCGCTTTGACCGAACCTCAAGCGGGATCGGATGCGGGCGCAATCCGCACTACAGCGGTCAGGAAGGGTGACCGGTATATTCTGAACGGTCAGAAGACTTTCATTACCAATGGGGGGATAGCGGATGTGTATTCGGTGTTCGCAATGACCGATAAGGAAGCTGGGATTCGAGGGATTTCGGCTTTCCTGGTGGAAAAAGATATGCCGGGTTTCAGAGCGGGCAAGCCGGAAATTAAGATGGGAATCCGAGGGGCGCATACCACTGACCTTTTTTTCGAAGATGTGGAGGTACCGGTTGAAAATCTTTTGGGAAAGGAAAATCAAGGGTTTAAAATCGCAATGCGGACTTTGGATGCGGGAAGGTTGTCGTTAGGGGCACAGTGTTTAGGGGCGGCGAAGGAAGTCCTGGATTTGTCGGTGAAACACGCTAAGAACCGGGTGCAGTTCGGGAAGCCAATAGGGGCGCTGCAGGCGATTCAATGGATGCTGGCGGAAATGGCAACCGATGTTTACTGTATGGAAAGTATGGTTTATCGAACGGCTTGGATGTGCGACCAGGGAATGCCGTATTCGCAGGAGTCGGCGCAGGTGAAGCTGTTCTGCAGTGAAGCTTTGTGCCGGTGCGCCGATAAGGCGGTGCAGATTCATGGCGGGATGGGATATATGGCGGAATATCCGATTGAAAGGTTTTACCGGGATGCACGGATAACCCGGATTTTCGAGGGGACGAACGAGATTCAGAAGCTGGTGATTGCGAGGAATGTATTAAGAAGATAAATACTGAATGCTGAATACTGAATACTGAATGACTATCATTCGGAGAATAATAGGGAATCAAATTTACTGAAGATGGCACTACCGAAATTTGATGTGTTGCAGCCGGGAACGGTGAGTGAAGCGTGCGAAATGTTGGCGAAATATTCGTCCGAAGCGGCGGTTTTAGCTGGTGGGACGGATATTTTGGTCAATATTCGGAAGCCGATAATTCCGGGGCATTTGCCGAGGTGCAAAGGGTGTGCGCCTCAATCTTTGACTGCGGGCGGAATGGAGAAGGCGCCGGGGATTCTGGTATCGCTTTCGTACATCCCTGAATTGAAGGGGATTAGTGAGGGTGAAAATGGTGAAATCACCATCGGAGCATATACCACCATAAGCGAAATATGTGAATCGGTTTTAATCAGGGGAAAACTCACGGCTTTAGCGGAAGGGGGGGACAACCTGGGTTCGCCGTTGGTGCGGAATAGGGGGACGATTGGGGGGAATATATGCAGCGCTCGTCCGGCGGCGGATTGTTTGATTCCTTCGGTGGCGCTGGGAGCTGAAGTGGAATTGGTTTCGGTGGAAGGGACGAGGACAGTTCCCATCGAAGAATTCGTGATAGGTCCCGGCAAGACGGTTTTAGAACCGAATGAAATATTGACTAAGGTAATATTTGAATCACTGCCCTCAAAGGCAAGCAGCGCAGCGATAAAATTAGCTAACCGCAAGGCGTTGGAGATTGCAGTTGTGAACGCCGCTTCGGTGTTGGCGGTCGATGAGAAGGGGAAGATAGACTTTGCGCGGATTGCGATGGGGGCGGTGGGACCGGTTCCGATTGTGGCGAAAAAGGCGGCGGATTTTTTATTAGGGAAGGAACCTTCTGAAGAAGTATTCGACAAGGCGGGTAAAATAGCGGCAGGGGAATGCAGACCTATCACCGATCATCGGGGGTCGGCGTTGTATCGGGTGGAGATGGTGAGGGTTTTGGTGAGGAGGACGCTTAAACGAATACTGAATACTGAATGATGAATGGGACATAAGATATAAGATATAAGAAATATGATATTGTTCATAGGAAGTGGTGATGAATTTGGGGAAAGCGCCAAGGATTTTACTATCAAATTCATCCAGTAGGGCGGGTTATTCAAACCCGCCAATATTTGTGTGGTGTTTCGAGCAATTTGTCGGCTTTTAATGAGAGCGTTGACAAATAATCAAGTCTATTTATAAGTGTATAAATAATAGCAACATGTGTTGTCACCCTGAACGGAAGTGAAAGGTCTCCTAATTCTCGTAAGTTATTTAATAACAAGAGATTCTTCACTTCGTTCAGAATGAAATTACCCGTTTTTCAACACTCTCTTAATAAGCCAACCTACATTTTTTATGAATAATTCA
>JABMRZ010000492.1 GCA_013202315.1 Candidatus Tariuqbacter arcticus
ATGATGGAAATTGTAACATACTGTATATCCATAATATCCATGATATCCAGTGAATCATTTTACACATCAACTACGAAATAATTCTATTCTCATACAAATTATCTATGGTGGAAAAATCCGTGAAATTATTCTCAAATTATTTGAGAAGATGCTTTTTTTTTCATACATTATTAAACTTAAATTCAAACGATTTACCATAATTCGCATATCCAAATTGAGGTAAAGGATGTTAACAGTAATAATCGCAATCGGCGCAGTAGTCTTAATCGCCGCCCTGTATTATCTCGCGCTCGCCTTTATGTATAAGAAGGTGGGACCTAATGAAGTTCTAATCATTTCCGGCGGTAAGCGCAGTAAGGTCACCGACCCGGATGGAACCGAGAAGGAAATCGGCTACCGCTATGTGGTAGGCGGAGGCGCTTTCGTCAATCCGGTGCGGGAAACAGCCCAGGTCCTTCCCTTGGAAGTATACACCATCAACATCAAGACTCCGGAAGTGTTGACCGCCAAAGGGATAAATGTCATCGCCGAAGCCACCGCTCAAGTGCGCATCGCCAGCAGCGACTATTCCATCCGCCAGGCGGCTGAACAGTTCCTGACCACCGGCGCTAAAGGCATCAAAGAAGTTGCCGAGCAAATTCTCGAAGGGCAAATGCGGGTGGTATTGGGTCATAAAACGGTGGAAGAAATTTACCAGAGCCGTGACGATTTCAACGGCAATGTCATTGAAAAATCGAGCTCCGACTTCGTCAAAATGGGACTGGTGGTGATTTCCTTCACCTTGAGAGATTTATCCGATACCCAGGGATACCTTGAAGCCTTGGGCAAACCTCAGATCGCCGAAGTCAAACGCAACGCCGAAGTAGCGGAAGCGGAAGCGGAAAAGGAAACTATCATCAAATCCGCCGCCGCCAGGCGCGACGGCGATATCGCCAAATTCCAGGCTGAATCCGAAATCGCCGCCGCCAACCGCGATTATGAATTGAAGCGCTCCCAATATCAAGCCGAAGTCAACAAGGAAAAAGCCAAATCCGATTCCGCCTATGAATTGGAACGGCAATCCATAAATTTAGAAGTGAAAAAGGCGGAATACGCAGTGAGACTGGTGGAGAAACAGGAAGCCATTAAACTTGAGGATGCGGAGATAATCCGCAAGCAGAAGGAATTGGAAGCTTCCATCAATAAAAGCGCCGACGCTCAAAAATACCGCATCGAGCGGGAAGCCGAAGCCGAACGGCTGCGCCTGCAGTTGGAAGCCGAAGGCAAAGCCGAAGCCTTGAAAGCCGAAGGTATGGCTGAAATCGAGGTCACCAGACAGAGGGGAATCTCCAAAATCGCTTACAACCGCAACCTGGGTATCGCCGAAGCGGAAGTGAACCGCGCCCTGGGCGAAGCGGAAGCTTATACTATGCAGAAGAAAGCCGAATCCTACACCGCGTACAATGAAGCGGCGGTCTACCAGATGCTGTTGGAATCGCTGCCCAAACTAGCGTCTGCGGTCTCCGCACCGCTTTCAAAGGTTGACAAGATTGTGATGGTCGGCGAGGGCGCTTCCGGCGCCTCCAAGCTGACCGGTCAGGTGGCGGAGATTATCGCTCAACTCCCCACGGTGATTGAATCTCTGAGCGGTATCGATGTGCGGAAGTTCTTCGATAAGATGAAGGATTTCAATGAAAAAGCGGAATCTGAGAAAAAAAGAGACACCGATTCAAATGATAAACCGGTTGAAGAATAATAAGTTTTCGATTGTGTATTCAGATCAGCAAAGTCAAATTATCGGTCTCATTAGATACTTACACCTCCAATGTAAGGGTTCATCTCTTACAATGACTGTATCTGACTATAATTCAATAAGTTATCATGATTTTTAATTATTATTCTTCTTGGTAGGGACAGAACAATGTTCTGTCCCTACAATAATAAGGCAAATTTCAAATATCTTTGGCTGAATTTTCGTAATTTTCCAATTTCATCATTCAACATTCAACATTCATCATTCTTAATATGTCCTCAACTACAAACATAATCCCCCTCCTCCACCCCTACCTCTCCCCCGAAACCAACCTCTACCTGGTCGGCGGCTATGTGCGGGACCGCCTGCTTGACATCGAATCCAAGGACATCGACTTGGTCACCACCGGCGACCCCTACGCCATCGCCCGCCGCCTGCATGCCGAAATCGAAGGAACCACAACCCCCATCGAATTCCGCCGCTTCGGCACAGTCCAACTTAAAGTTAAAGGGATGAACATTGAAATCGTCCGCGCCCGTAAAGAATCCTATCGCCCGGATTCCCGAAATCCCATCGTCTCCCCAGGCACCCTGCAGGACGACATCCTCCGCCGCGACTTCACCATCAACTGCCTGATGATTAAGGTTAATCAACCCGAAAAAGTGATCGACCTGACCCGCAAGGGGATGGACGACCTTAATAACCGCCTCATCCGCACCCCCCTCGACCCCGATAAAACCTTCACCGACGACCCGCTCCGAATGATGCGCGCGGTAGTTTTAGCCGCAAAACTGGGCTTCACCATCACCGATGAATGCGCGCAAGCCATCAAACGCAATATCGACCGTATGAAAATCATCACCCCTGCCCGCATCCGGGATGAATTCCAAAAAATCCTATCCATATCCATCGGCGCTGAAAAATCCCCGCCCGATTTCAAAAAATCAAATGAAGCCGTTACCCGGGGCATCGACCTGCTGATCGAACTGGGCTTGATGAACTGCATCATCCCCGAACTTTCGAATATCCAGAGTATTGATAAATATGGTGATTACCATCAATCTGACGCCTATGAACATACCAAACGGACAATATTAACCTGTGAATACGCAGACCCAATAATACGCCTGGCAATACTACTATATAATATCGGCAAATGGCAAAGAAAAGCGGCTGAACCCGAAATCGCCCAAAATATTATGCAAAGACTCAAATTCTCCAAATCGGAAATCGCTGAAGTCACCACCCTTGTCCGGAATTATGAACGCATCCAAAAACTATACGACAAACCATATCGACCATCCACGCTGAACAATTTGATAAATGATGTTGAACCATATTTGTCCCAATTACTTATTATTGCTGAAGCCGAGGCAAAGGCTTTAAATCAAAATAATCTTCAAGTTATGCTGACTCAGATACAAAATATGCGAAACGAAATCAACCGCCTGAAAAATTTTCAGCGAAATGGAAAAATCCAGCTCCCGATAAACGGCAGCGATATAATGGAAATCTTCGAAATAGAAGCGGGAACTAAGGTGGGACTCATACTAAAGGAAGTGGAAAAGTGGATAATCGAAGGAGAAATAGCGCCCGGCGACCGCCATACTACCCTAACCCGCCTCCAAAAATACAAACATAAAGGAATACTTTAATATACCCTAATAATAGGGTTTAGGGTTTAGGGTCTGGCAGATTTTCATTCCCGCGCACCCCCCTGTCATTCCCGCACACCCTTGTAATCTCCCCCCTGCACTCTCCTCTCATTCCCTCACCCCCCCTCTC
>JABMRZ010000493.1 GCA_013202315.1 Candidatus Tariuqbacter arcticus
GCTGACAGCTGACAGCTAACAGCTGACAGCTATTTTCAGGGTAAACCATCATGCGCCTGCGCCGCACAATTTAAAATGGAAATAGGATATGAATTCCCGCTAAAAGCATGCGGGAATGACAGCTCCCTAACCCCTAAATCCTAAATCCTAAATCCTACTTTCAGGGTATATGTATTTCGATAATGATATAATCGCGGCGCAGGCTACACCGCCGGGGGAATCAGCTATCGCTATAGTTAGAATGTCGGGAGCGGGCTCGATGAAGGTTCTGCGCAAGTGTATTTTGGATTTCAGTGGGAGTATCAGCCCCAGGAGAACGGCGTTGGTTCGATTGGGCGACGAGAAAGGTGAAATCGATCAAGCCGTGGTCATTTACTATCAAAGCCCCAAATCGTATACCGGCGAGGATTTGATCGAGGTTCATTGTCATGGGGGGGAATACATTGCCGGAAGGGTGTTGAATTTATTGTTTGAGAAGGGCGCCAGGCCGGCTGAACCCGGAGAATTCACCTTTAGAGCGTTCCTCAACGGGAAGATGGATTTGACTGAAGCGGAGGCGGTGGCGGATATTATCGCCGCCGAAAGTGAAGCGGGCAGGAGAAACGCCTTGATGCAGTTATACGGGGGGTTGACGGAGACGATTAAGGGAATTCGCGAAGATATTTTGAATGTATTGGCGGAAGTTGAAGCTGAAATTGAGTTCCCGGAAGACGAACCGGTTGAAATCGATTATTCCGGTTGGAAGTCAAGGCTGTTGAAAGCTGGGGAAAGGGTAAGAAAAATAATTGAAATCGGCGAGCTTGGCAAGCCGGTTCGGGAAGGATTCAGAGTCACCATTGCAGGCCCGCCTAACAGCGGAAAGTCGACTTTGTTGAATGCGCTGCTGGGTGAAGACCGGGCTATCGTCCATCCTGCGGCGGGCACCACGCGCGATGTGCTGAGGGAATCAACTCAGATTGGCGGGATAAAAGTATGGCTGAACGATACTGCGGGACTGCGCGAAAGAGCCGAAGAGGTTGAAGCGGAAGGGATTGAGCGAGCCAGGAAAGAAATGACGACCTCGGATTTGGTGGTATACCTTTTCGATTTGGGGATTGGACTAAACGAAGAGAATGCCCGGGATTATTATCATAAAAAGCATATATTAGCGGGTAATAAAGTTGATTTATACAGTGATGGTGAAGTGAAATGCGACATTAAAATCTCCGCGCTCCGAGGAGACGGATTGGAAGAATTGAAAGGGATGGTAGTTGAACGCGCTTTGGGCGGCAGACTGGAGAGCGGGGTGATAGCGAATGAAAGGCACCTGAAGCTGCTGAGACGGGCTGATGATTGTATTATGGAAGCGGTGAAGTCGGTTGAGTCCGAAAGGGAAACCGAAATAATCGCCCTGGAGATGAGAGAAGCGTTGAATGCGCTGGGTAATATCATCGGTGAAGGGGTAACGGAAGAGGTTTTGGAGAAGATATTCAGCCGGTTTTGTATTGGCAAATAATGTTCCACATGGAACATTGTGAATTTAGAATGAAAAATTTAAAATTAAGAATTAAAAAACAGGTTATTCACTAAAGTCATCTTTTCTCAACAGCACCACCAATATCGTTATTCCCGCAAGCGAAGCGAGTCGGGAATCGGCTGATTAAAAAAGAAAACGAGAGCGATTCCGGACAAGCCGGAACGACGAATATGGGTGTGGTTTTTAATAAAGCTATAATGATACAAAAAATTTAAGGTGGGTGAATAATAGTCAACTCGAATGATGTTATATGAATGATTATGAAATAATAGTAATCGGCGGCGGGCATGCCGGTTGTGAAGCTGCTTCCGCCGCGGCGAGGATGGGAGCCAAAACCGCCCTGTTGACCCTGCGCAGGGACGCTTTGGGAAGAATGTCGTGCAACCCTGCGGTAGGGGGTATGGCTAAAGGGCAGTTGGTCAAGGAAGTCGATGCAATCGGCGGGGAAATTGGATACATCGCAGATAAGGCGGCGGTGCAGTTCCGGGCGCTGGGCAGGTCGAAGGGTCCCGCAATGTGGTCGCCAAGAGCTCAATGTGACAGGGAGCTCTACAACGAGCTTATGTGCGAAAGGATGGAGGGGATTCCCGGATTGGATATAATCGAAGGGGAAGCGTTAGAGATTATCGTTGAACATAATAGAATCGGTGGAATCAGGCTTAAAAACGGTGAAATAATCGGAGCAAAAGCAGTTTTATTATGTGCGGGGACCTTCCTGGAAGGGAGGATATTTACCGGCAGGGATAATATGGAAGCGGGGAGATGGGATGAAGAGCCTTCCCAAGGACTGTCGGCGCAGATGGAGAGCCTGGGCTTTGAACGGATGCGTTTGAAGACGGGAACCCCGCCTCGGATTGTGAAGAACACCATCGATTTCAGCAGACTCATCCCTCAGGAAGGCGATGAAGACATCCATTATTTTTCCATCAGGACGCCGAAAAGCGCGGAGGTTCCCCTGCAGTTGTTGTGCTATCAGGCTTACACGAATAGGAAAACGCATCGTTTAATCAGTGATCATTTCTTCGAAGCGCCGCTTTTCGATGGGACGATAAGCGCAATAGGTCCAAGGTATTGCCCTTCGATAGAGACCAAGGTCTATAAATTCCCGGAGAAGGACCGGCATCTGTTGTTCGTGGAGCCTGAAGGGTGGGACCATCCCTGGATGTATCTCAACGGATTTTCCACCAGCATCCCAGTTACGGTTCAGCTTGAGGCGCTACGCACCATCGAAGGTATGGAGGAGGCGGTCATCGCCAGGCAGGGATATGCGATTGAATATGACGCTTTTCCTCCGCACCAGGTGAAGTATACGCTGGAGACTCGACTGGTGGAGGGGTTGTATTTCGCCGGGCAAATATTGGGGACATCCGGGTATGAAGAAGCGGCGGGTTTGGGGATGATGGCCGGCGTCAATGCGGTGTTGAAGCTGAGGGGTGAAAAGCCCTTCATTCTGGATAGGTCTCAGGCTTATATCGGGGTGATGATCGACGATTTGATAATCAGGGGGGCGCCTGAACCGTATCGAATGTTCACTTCACGGGCGGAATATAGGTTATTACTGCGCAGCGACAACGCTTATGAACGGTTGTCCGACAGCGGCAGGAAATTAGGTTTGTTGGACGATTCGACTTACGGTGAGGTCAGGGGGAGACTCGACAACTTGATAGAATTGACAGCGCTTTTAAATAATACCAGAGTGAATTATGAAGGGGGTAATTATTCGGCAAAGGAACTGCTGAAGCGCCCGGAAATCACCATAGTCAGCCTCATTGAAATGTACCCTTGGATTTCCAATGGGAAATACGATGATGAGACGAAAAGACTGGCTGAAATACGGGTGAAATATGAGGGCTATATTAACCGGCAGATGCAGGATGTGGAGAGATTCCGCAAGATGGAAGGAAGGATGCTGCCGGAGGATATTGACTACGACAAGATGACCGCCCTATCATACGAAGGGCGGTTGAATTTGAAAAGGGTTAAACCGGGGTCGCTGGGGGCGGCTTCGAGGCTGTTTGGGGTGACGCCGGCGGACATTGCGGTATTGGCGGTTTGCCTGCGCAAGAACAATGTTCCACATGGAACATCTTAAATGCTGAATACTGAACACTGAATTTATTAGTTTTGGCTTCAGTTAATGGGTGGTACCGGGAGTCTTGTTCAATGTTGATAACTGTTGAAAATTGTGAACAATTAGCAGAATTTCAGCGATAGAAAGTCTTTTGGAAAAGATTAGATCAAATGAGGATGAATGCTGTGGTGAATGTGGAAAACCGTGTTGATAACAGCGTATATAATTATTTATTATACATTTACACTAAATATATTCATATATCTAATGAGTCCCTTGACGCGGTTATTGAGCGGTTGAGCGTCTATGAAACTCTGCTTAAAAATTGGAGTTGGCGAATGAATCTGGTATCTTCCGGCGATGTTGATAACTTGTGGAAAAAGCATTTCATACCATCGCTCAAGCCCTTGGAATTGGGATTGATAGGGTCGAAAGATGTTTGTCTTGATGCGGGTTCCGGAGCCGGTTTTCCGGGGATTCCCATCAAGGTTTTCTCACCGGGGATTACGATACATTTTTGTGAAGCGAAGAGAAAAAAAGCTCTTTTTCTGAATCGGGCGGTCGATGTTTTAGCGCTTGAGAATGTCAAGGTTTTGAACACCCGGGTTGAAGATATAGAAGGTGAATATGATGTGGTAATGTCGAGGGCTATGGGGAAACCGGAGGATGTTTTGCCGCGTCTGCTGAAATTTGTAAAACCGGGGGGGAAGGTTTTATTGTGGACGGCAATATCGATTCAGATTAATTCATCGGATAGCGAAGTGGAAGAGTTCAATATCGAAGGGGGCGGGAAACTTATTCAAATAATACCTATGTTTTGATATAAGATAAAAGATATAAGAGATAAGAAACAAGAAATAAAACATAATTTGTTGTGTTAGTTGAAATATTAAGCATTTACATTGTTATTATTGAACTTAAGTAATTTTGTATATCTAATAATTACTGCATGCTGAAAAGAATAGATTACCGACAAGATTATGAATGAGCATGAGGTTTTCAAGGAGCTGGAATCTTTGCCGACGGAGGATTTAAACCCTGCGACGGCCAACCTCGATTTGATGACTCCGTTGGAAATAGTAACGGCGATGAACCGGGAGGACAAATCGGTCGCATTTACAGTGGAGAAGGCGCTGCCTCAGATAGCGGAAGCGGCGAAGATGGCGGCGGAATCCTTCGCTGAAGGGGGGAGATTGATCTATGTCGGGGCGGGCACCAGCGGCAGGCTGGGAGTTTTAGACGCTTCGGAATGCCCGCCCACTTTCGGTGTTCCCCGCGAACAGGTAGTGGGGATAATCGCCGGGGGATATGAGGCGCTGAGGCGTTCGATTGAAGGGGCGGAAGATGATGAAAATGCGGCGCGGGCCGAAATTGAGAGGTTGAGGGTAAGCGAAGACGACACTGTTTGCGGGGTGACCGCTTCCCGCCGCACGCCGTTTGTCAAGGCGGCGCTGGATGAAGCTAAGCTCCGGGGTGCGCGCACGGTATTCGTCTGCTGCAATCCGCCGTCTTGGGAAGCGGAAGCCGATGCCGTGATAGCGGCTTCAACTGGACCGGAAATCCTGGCGGGTTCAACCAGATTGAAAGCGGGGACAGCCACCAAGATGATTCTGAATATGATTTCCACCGCGGCGATGATTCTGTCCGGGAAAACCTACCGCAATTTTATGGTGGGTTTGATGCCCTGGTCGGATAAATTGAGAGCGCGGAGCAGATTAGTTCTTTCAATGGCTTTGGATATGGATTACGGCGAAGCTGATAAATTACTGGAGGAGGCGCAGGGTAATTTGAAAGCCGCAATCGTTATGAGAATATATGAATTGAATTATGAAGAAGCTTTGAAGTTACTGGAAGCTAATAAGGGGAGAGTCAGAAATAAAAATACTGAATACTGAATGATGAATGTTGATTAAAGGACACATCATACAATTATATAACTGAAATTATTGAAGATAACCTTCAATTATGAATACAAGAGAAGAAATAAGTCATATTGATACTACTGTGGAGACTGCCGATGTATTGTTGGAGGCGGTTAGGGATTCGGCGTCTTTTCGAGATTTGTTAGAGTTGGCGGCGAGGGGGAATTCGGTGACCGTGAGTGATTTACCGGGGTCGCTCTGTTCGGTGGTGATAGCGGCGATTTGCGGTCGATCGAATGTTATGGTGGTCGCCCCGAATTCCAGGCGAAGTGAAACTCTGTTGGATGACCTGTATTTACTTCTGGGTGAAAACGATGTCTGCTTTTTGCCGCCCGGGTCTAATTCACGATTAAGAAGGCTGTCTCCGGAGGCTGCGGAACACAACCGCGCCGAAGCCCTGCGCAAATTAGCCAAGCATCCGCCCAAATGTTTGGTGGTATTGCCGGACACATTGATTGAACGGTTCCCTTCATTAAAATCGCTGAAGGCGGGCGTTATCAATCTTGAAGTCGGTTCAGAATCAACGCCGCAGGGCTTGCTGTGTGTTTTGATGAACGCCGGATTCAGGCGTGAAGTTCAGGTGTGGGGCTGCGGTGAGGCTGCGCTGAGGGGGGGGATTTTGGACTTTTTCCCCTTTGGGTTTAAAAATCCATTGAGGGTGGAATTCTGGGGCGATGAGATTATCTCATTGAGGGAATTCGACCCTCGCACCCAGCGTTCAATCAAGAATATAGATTCGGTGGAGCTGTTTTTAACCAAGCCGCATCTTCCAACGGAGACGGTTTTCCAACTGTCGGACGGCATTGTTTTTTGGGATGATATGGACCGAATTACGGATAGGTACCGCCGTTTGGCGGGTGATGATTCCAGTCCGCTCGATTTAGCGCCGGAAAGCCTTAATTCGTTGATTCATCTTCCTTTGGGCGGGGGGGAAGTCAGGTTTGGCGGCTCAGCCGCGGATATATTTTTGGGTTCGGAGGAGGATTTCCTGGTGAAAGCGGCTCGCCTGTTGAAAGACGGTTACCGGGTTATGCTTGGTTCGGAGACCGATTTTCGCCGGGAAAGATTAGTTGACACCGTTTTGGAGTCGGAAGACGAAACTTTGAATCGACTGAAGATTGGGGTGCTGCCGCTTCAGCAGGGTTTTGTCTATCCGGGGGGCAGATTAGCTTTTTACACAGAGCGGGAACTTTATGACCGGCCTCGTCCGCGCCGTTCGTTCGCCAGGTTCAGGACATATTCCCGCCCGATTGAGCTGGAAGAGTTAAGGGTGGGCGATTTTGTGGTTCATGAAGATTATGGAGTCGGCGAATTTCAAGGGCTGAAGAGTATTAAAGTAGCCGGGCATAAACGGGAATGCCTGCAAATTATGTATCGGAAGGGTGTCAGGCTTTATGTGAGGTTGGAAGCATTCGCCAAGGTGCAGAAATACTCAGGACGGGAGGGTTTCGTTCCGGCGTTGAGCAAAATTGGCGGGAGCGATTGGAACCGGATACGCAGCCGGGCGAAAAATGCGATGATGGAAATGGCGAGGGAACTAATCAAACTGCAGGCGAAGCGGGAGGTGAAAGAGGGGTTCTCTTTTGAAAGGGACGATGTTTGGCAAAGGCAGATGGAAGACGCTTTCGTTCATCAGGATACTCCGGACCAGAGCCGAGCGGCGCTGGAAGTGAAGAAGGATATGGAGCAGGGGCGCCCGATGGATAGGCTGCTGCTGGCGGATGTGGGCTTCGGCAAGACTGAAGTTGCGGTGAGGGCGGCTTTCAAGGCGGTTCAATCTGACAGACAAGTTGCGCTTTTAGCGCCGACCACCATTTTGGTGCAGCAGCATCTTCAGACATTCAGGGAGAGGATGAAGGAATATCCGGTGGTGGTGGAATCGCTGTCGCGTTTCAGAACGCCTAAGGAACAGCGGGAAATCGTTAAGGGGCTTCAAGACGGGACAGTGGATATTGTTATCGGAACTCACCGGCTGTTGTCCGGGGATGTTTCGTTCAGGCGGTTGGGGTTAGTCATAATCGACGAGGAACACCGTTTTGGCGTGCGGCATAAGGAAAGGCTGAAGCATCTGCGAGAGGAGGTGGATGTACTGACTTTGACGGCGACGCCGATCCCGCGCACATTGCGTATGGCGCTGGCGGGGACCAGGGATATTTCCCGGATAGAAACTCCCCCGGATGACAGGCTTCCGATTGTAACCGAAATCGTTCCTTTCGACAAGGGAGTGATTCGCGAAGCGATAATGTATGAGCTGAACCGGAGGGGACAGGTGTTTTTCGTCCACAATCGGATTCGTTCCATTGAATCGATTCAGCGGATGTTGAGCCGGATAGTTCCGGAGGCTCGTTATGGAATAGCTCACGGTCAGATGAACTCTAAATACTTGGAAAAGGTGATGTTCGATTTTATGGAGCGGCGGTTCGATGTATTAGTCAGCACTATGATAGTCGAATCGGGGATTGATTTGCCTAATGTGAACACGATGGTAGTTAATCGTGCGGATTATTTCGGATTGGCTCAACTTTATCAACTCCGTGGGCGGATTGGCAGAAGCGACCGGCAGGCTTACGCTTATCTATTGATACCGCCGAAAGCTGTTCTTGCCGGTGAGGCTCGTTCCAGGTTGGAGACTATAGGGCAGTTCACGGAATTGGGTTCCGGGTTTCAGGTGGCGTTAAGGGATTTGGAGATAAGGGGGGCAGGGAATTTATTGGGGGCTCAGCAATCGGGCTTCATAAATTCAGTGGGTTATGGTCTGTATTCTAAGATACTGGAGGAGGCGATGGTGGGAGCGCGAGCAGAGATGGGGGTTGGCGAACCTTCGCCTGAATGTAAATCTAAAAACGCAGTGGAAGAGGTTAAAATAGATTTCGCAGGAGACGCTCATATTCCTTCGGAATATATTTTGGATCAGAATTTACGGGTGAACTTTTACCGCAGATTGTCCGAAAGCGGAACTATAGACGATTTAGAGAAGTTAGAATTAGAAATGATAGACCGTTTTGGCCGGATACCGTCTGAATTGAAAAATCTGTTCTATCTGCTGCGTTTGAAGTTGTATGCGGGGCGGGCGGGAGTTGCTGCGATTTCGGTGAAGCCGGAGTTCTTGAAGTTGGAATTTGGTGAACGGAAGGGGGGTTACAGGAAGCTGATCGAACGGGCGGTTTTGGTTTCGGGCGATAACGCTATCGAATTTGAGTCGAATCCGCATTTTACCATAATGTTGAAATTTGGATTGGGCGGCGAAGCCGGCGAGCATTTCAAAGCGGCGGAGGATTTTATTAAGGCTTTATAGAGATGCGGGTTGCGGGTTGCGATTTGCGAGATGCGAGCTGCGAGTTGTTTGGCGCCTGTCGGATTAATTGGCGGGTTTGGATAACCCGACTTGTAAGGCTGTCGACTGCGGAGAGTCGACAGCACGGTTTAATATGGTATGGATTCCCGCTGAAAGTATGCGGGAATGACAGCCCCCTAAACCCTAAACCCTATTTTCAAGGTAAATGTAATATTATCAATTGTTGAATAGACCGAATA
>JABMRZ010000494.1 GCA_013202315.1 Candidatus Tariuqbacter arcticus
CATGCGTGAATGACAGGCCCCTTAATCCTATATCCTTAATCCTAAATCCTATTTTGAGGGTAAATTAAATGTTTTTATCTCTTGCATCCCTTGCATCCCTGTAAATTTAATAAGTGAAAATGTTAATGTAAGAGATGAACTCTTAAATCTAATGAGTAAGTATCTAATTCCTAATTCCTAAATCCTAAATCCTAAATCCTAATCCCTAATTGAATAAACAAACACTGAGGTACCACCTTGGATGCATTTTTAGACTTCGCCCGCGGACCCCTCTTCAGACTGACCTTCGCCCTGATGATACTCGGACTAATGAGGCTGCTCATCCTCACCGCTGTCAGAATAATCCTGACCTACATCAAAGCGGGCGATAAACAACTCCCCTGGAAAGACATCATCCTGAAAACACTGAGCTGGCTCTTCCCGGTGAAGAAACTTTTCACTAAGAAGCCTGTCTACAGCATCATATCATTCATTTTTCATATCGGACTGATTCTAACCCCCATCTTCCTCTTCGCCCATATCGAATTATGGCGCGGCGCCCTCGGATTTGGCTGGCCGGCACTACCCCGCACCATCGCCGACATCCTGACCATCGTCACCATTGCCGGAGCCCTGCTCCTATTCATCGGCCGCATCGGCGACCGGCGGGCGCGAATTTTATCCCGCAAACAGGATTATCTCTGGCCCCTCGTCCTGCTCATCCCCTTCCTCACCGGCTTTCTATGTGCCAATGCGGGATTAAGCCCCGCGGTTTATAAAACCTTTACGCTGATTCATATTTTATCGGCGGAATTGATATTCATCCTCATCCCCTTCACCAAAATCGCCCACTGCGTCCTCTTCCCCCTGTCGCATCTGGTATCCGTTCTGGGCTGGAAATTCCCCGCCGACGCCGGTGAAAATGTGGCAATTACTTTGAAAAAGAAAGGAGTTCCGGTATGAGCAAAGCAATTTTGACCGATGTTACCAAATGTATCGGCTGCGCCCAATGCGTCATCGCCTGCAAAGCGGTGAACAACCTCCAACCCGACAACCCCCGCCGTTGGCAGAAGGATGACGGACTCTCCGCCGATAACTGGACCTCCCTCCTCAGGAAACCGGACGGACACTATGTCCGTAAACAGTGCCGCCATTGCCTGGAACCCGCCTGCGTTTCAGCCTGCCTGGTCGGCGCTATGCGCAATACCGAAGAAGGCATCGTGATTTACAATAAGAGTATCTGCCTCGGCTGCCGCTACTGCATGATAGCTTGCCCTTATGGAATACCCAGATTCGACTGGGACGAACCCGTCCCCTATGTCCGCAAGTGCATAATGTGCTACCCCCGGGTGAAAGCGGGAAAACAGCCCGCCTGCACCGAAGCCTGCCCCACCGGAGCCACCATCTTCGGCGAACGCGATAATCTACTCGAAACAGCCCATAACCGCCTGAAAAAATACCCCAACCGATATATCCGGAAAATCTGGGGCGAAAAGGAAATCGGCGGAACTAATGTCCTTTACCTTTCCGATATCGACTTGAGCTTCCTGTCCTATGATAAAGAACTGGATGAAAAATCCCTGCCCGATGAAACTAAAATCGCTATGAATTCCGTCCCCTTCGTCTTCATAGGCGTGGGAGCGCTTATGACCGGCTTGCACCTCTTCACCCGGCGGAAAAACCGCATCGCCCAACTGAAGCGGGAAAAGGAGGAGAACGAAGATGAATAGAGTTCATAATTTCAAACTGATTCTATGGATTATAACCGGCTTCGCCGCCGCCGTCGCCGTCACCAGATACTGGTTCGGACTGGGCGCGGTTACCAACCTGTCCGACGCCACACCCTGGGGACTATGGATTGGCTTCGATGTGGTCAGCGGGGTCGCTTTAGCCTCCGGAGGCTTCGTCATCACCGCCGCCGTCTATATTATGAAGCGCAAGGAATTCTATCCCATAGTCCGCCCCGCTGTCCTGACCGCAATGCTGGGTTATATGGCGGTCGTCGTCGGACTGCTGTTCGACCTGGGAATCCCCTGGAACCTCTGGCAGCCCATTATCCACTGGCAGCATCACAGCGCCCTCTTTGAAGTCGCTATGTGCGTGATGTTCTACCTCGCCGTCCTCATCCTGGAATTCGCCCCCATCCCCCTGGAAGAAATCGGATGGTTCGCCAAAATCCGCAATTTCCTGGTCAAAATGAGGATACCGCTGGTCATCCTGGGCATAATGCTTTCCACCCTGCATCAATCTTCGCTGGGTTCATTATTCCTTCTGACCCCCTATAAACTGCATCCTTTATGGTGGACATCGCTGCTGCCGGTGCTCTTCTTCATCTCGGCGGTTGGTCTCGGATTGATGATGGTAACCTTCGAAAGTCTGCTTACCTCATATCTCTACCGCCGCAAACCGGAACTGTCCCTGCTGTCCAAACTCGGCAAAGCCGCAATCTGGGTCATCGCAATATATTTAATCATAAGGCTGGGCGACATCGCCCTGAATGGAAAATTCGGTCTGATATTCGCCGGTTCCTGGGAAAACAGGCTCTTCATTTCCGAACTGCTGATAGCCTTCATCATACCCCTGATCCTGCTCGCCATTCCCAAAGTCCGCAGCAGCGTCCCCGGGCTATGGGTCTGCGCCATTATGGTAGTGGCGGGAACCGTCTACAACCGCATCAATGTCAGCGGCTTAGCTATGCAGCGCACCGTCGGATTTTACCTCCCAGCCTGGACTGAAATCGTCATCAGCGCCGGAGTGGTCTCCATCTTCGCCCTGCTTTTCTTCTTCTTCATCGAAAAATGCGCCATCTGGGAACGCAGGCCCTCCGAGCCGGAAGCCGCTAAGGAAATCATCCCCCACTTCGACCACCCTTCCGAAGCGACCTTGGGGGATCCCCATTCTTCAGCCTGGGTGAAATATTCATTGGCGTTCATCATCGCTATGGCGGTATGCTTCGCATTCCTGCCCGGCGGCGATATCCGCAGTGAAGGAAGCGAACCCGCCCCGGTTCACAAAGCGCGCGGCGGCGACACCCTCTTTGTCGACGGCAACCGGGATCACTTCGGCGTATATTTCGCTCATAAACTGCATGAAGAAAGGAACGGCGGCGAAAATTCCTGCGTCCTATGCCACCATATGAATATGCCGCTGGATGAGAATTCCGGCTGTTATGAATGCCATTTCGATATGTATAGTTCCGTCGACGCCTTCAAACACGATTGGCACGCTTCACCCGAAGGCGTGAACCTTTCCTGCGACCGATGTCACATTCCCGGCGAAAACCGCACCGCCGCCAGCGCCAATTCCTGCGCCGTTTGCCACGCCGACCTCATCCCGGAAGGCGCTACTATCGAGGTCGTTCAATATCAAGCGGTCAGCTACACCGACGCTATGCACGGCTTGTGCATCGATTGTCACCGGGTGAAGGCGATGGAATTGGAAGGCAAGGCGCAAATGGCATATTGCGCCTTCTGCCACGACCAACAATTCATCCCCGAAGGCTTTTCGATGGAATCCCCGCCCACTCCCTCCGCCGACCGCAAATGGGTGGTGGTTCCTATGAAAGAAAACGAATAATCTTACATATCCGGTGCTGTCGACTCTCCGTAGTCGACAGCCATTTAGGGCGGCTCTTCAACCCGCCACATCCCTTCGATATTCCTTGTTCGATATCCATTAATATAATATGATGTTTCGAATTTGTTTCGAGTTTCGTATTTCGAGTTTCGTATATCGAGTTTCGTATTTCGAGTTTCG
>JABMRZ010000495.1 GCA_013202315.1 Candidatus Tariuqbacter arcticus
CAACTATAGTGTTACAAATAATCTTATCGATAACGAACACAAGTCAGCTTATCTCAACAGCCCCTCCAATCTCGTCATTCCCGCAAGCGAAGCGCATCGGGAACCGATTCCGGACAAGCCGGAATGACATTAATGGGACCGATAATTGGATTTTTTTAACTTAAATATATAACCGCTTTTTTAATATAATGGAGTGAAGATGGCGGTACCAAAGAGAAAAACCAGCCGCTCCAAGAAGAATAAACGCCGTTCGCATCATGCATTAACAATGCCTTCATATTCGCGATGTTCAAACTGCGGTCATTTGATTTTGCCTCATCGAACTTGTCCAAATTGCGGGTATTATCACGGCCGTTCGGTTTTCATCCCCACGCAGAGTTAATTAATTATTCGGTTGCATAACAACCGGAGTTATAATTGCTAAGGGTTGCTATAGATGTGATGGGGGGCGATAACGCTCCCGATAATCCGATCAAAGGGTCTTTGATAGCTCTGCAGAAGATTCCCGATTTATCAATGGTCTTGGTGGGTGATCATCTGCAGATTGAAGAAGCTGTGAGCAAATTAGATTTCCCTGATAATCGGGTGGAAATCATTCACGCTTCACAGGTGGTGAGAATGTCAGACTCACCGATAAAAGCCGTGCAGCGGAAGAAGGATTCTTCAATTGCGGTGGCACTCACTCTGCATCGAATGGGTAAGGTTCAAGCGGTGGTCAGCGCGGGCAATACCGGCACACAGGTCATCGCTTCGGTTTTGAAATTAGGAAGGATGAATGGTGTGCTTCGACCGGTGATCGGTTCTTTGATCCCTACGAATGGCCGGCCGTGTTTTCTCTTGGATATTGGCGCAAATATGGACTGTCGAAGTGTATATTTATTTCAATTCGGCATAATGGGAGCTATATTTGTGCAGGCTGTTTTGGGTATTGAAAATCCGCGTGTGGGTATTTTATCCATCGGCTCCGAAAAGAATAAGGGTAATGCGGTTTCACTTTTCGCACATCATTTACTGAAAGAAAGCCATCTCAATTTCATCGGCAACATTGAAGGTTCAGATATTTTGTGCGGTAAGGCTGATGTGGCAGTATGTGATGGGTTTGTGGGCAATTTATTGTTGAAATTCGCTGAATCCTTTCCCGGTTTCATCTTGGGAAAATTAGAAAATGCCTTTCGCGATAAAGATTGTGATGAGTTGGAGAATTTTTTCGATGAGCAGTTCAATCCGGAAAGCTATGGCGGCGTGCCTATCTTGGGAATTAATGGCGTTTCGGTAGTCTGCCACGGTTCTGCCTCGCCTTTAGCTATTGCCAGCGCCATAAAAGTAGCTGTGGAGATGGTTGACAAGAGTATTAATGAACTGATCGCCGATCAATTATCCAAGCTGCGCAGGTTCTACGCGATGAATAAATACTTCCATAGCCTGCTGGAGCGGTGGGAAGAACGGCAAAATCGGATTTACTGGAATTCCAAGCGTTTGTTCAATTGGTTCTACGAACCCAAACCGGGTGATGGCGATGATGAGGATGAGAGTCGATGAGAATTATATATTATAAATACTGAATACTATAGATAGACAGACTATTGAGGAAGAAACCGAATTCGATGATAGTCGGTACAGGCCATTATCTTCCTGACAAGGTGTTGACCAATGCCGACTTGGAAAAAATGGTTGATACTTCCGATGAGTGGATTACTACTCGAACGGGGATAAAAGAGCGCCGGGTAGCCGCTCCGGAAGAGACCACATCGGATTTCTCCGCCGCCGCCGCATTGTCTGCGCTCGAATGCGCAGGGGTGGAACCGACGGAGGTGGAACTCATCATAACCGGGACAATCAATGGCGATATGAAGTTCCCTTCCACTTCAGTCTTCGTCCAGCAAAAGATTGGCAATAAGAAAGGAGTGGGGTTCGATGTGGGCGCGGCATGCTGCGGCTTTCTGTATTCTTTAACGGTGGCTGATGCGCTCATCGGGTGCGGTATGTTTAATAATGCGCTGGTCATCGGCACGGAATTGCTCACCAGGGTTACGGACTGGGATGACCGAAGGACCTGTGTGCTTTTTGGCGATGGTTCCGGGGCGGTCTACCTTGAGAAGTCCCAGGGTGAGCGGGGGCTTTTATCTTCCACTCTGCATTCAGACGGTTCATTGACTCATCTTTTATATTACCTTGGCGAGGGGACTAAATACCCCTCATCACATAAAACCATAGATAATGGATATCATTTTCTTCGTATGGACGGGCGGGAAATTTTTAAATATGCGGTTCGCGAAATGGGAAACGCATCAGCGCAAGCCATAGAAAAGGCCGGACTGAAGCCTTCGGACATCGATCTGGTGATACCGCATCAGGCTAACATACGGATTATCAATGCGCTCGCCAATCGGTTGGGGGTCGATTATGATAAAGTGGTGGTGAATATCGATAAGACCGGAAATACATCTTCGGCATCCATACCGATTGCTATGGATCAGGCGCATCGTTCGGGCAGGATAGTTGAGGGTATGAATGTGTTGATGACGGTTTTCGGAGGGGGGTTGACTTGGGGGGCTGCGGTGGTGAAGTTTTAAAAATGAAGAAATTCGCATTCTTATTTCCCGGTCAGGCATCCCAGACTGTGGGTATGGGGGAAGACCTGTATCGAAAAGATTTGAGGGTTCGTGAACTTTATGATGCCGCCGAAGCTTATCTGAATTTTCCTTTGAAGAAGCTTTCTTTCGCGGGACCTTTGGAGGAATTGACCCGGACTCGGATAACTCAACCTGCGATTTTCGTGATGAGTTGCGCGGTTGATTTATTATTGAAGGAGCGGGGAATTGAACCGGTTGCGGCGGCGGGGCACAGCTTGGGAGAATTTTCGGCTCTGATATCTTCTGAAGCTTTGACTTTTGAGCAAGGTTTGAGGTTAGTGAAGCTCCGGGGGGAATTAATGCAGAAGGCGGGGGAAATTAGACCGGGCGCTATGGCGGCGATTATCGGATTGGCTGGCGAGAAAGTCAGCGAAATATGCGATGAAATAGATGAGATAGTCATACCCGCTAATTTCAATTCGCCGGGGCAGGTTGTAATTTCAGGAGAGGTGAATGCGGTTAGCGCTGCCATGGAGGCATGTAAAAAAAACGGCGCCCGATTCGTGAAGCAGTTGACGGTATCAGGAGCCTTTCATTCGCCGTTGATGGAGTATGCTTGTGAAGAACTCTATGAAGCGTTGGATGAGACGGAATTCGGCGCTTCCAAGTTCCCGGTTTTCGCCAATGTTACCGCTGAACCCGCATCATCGAGAGAGGAAATCCGGGAATTGCTGAAGAAACAATTGCTGAATCCGGTCCAATGGGACTTAACTATCAGGAATATGGCTCCATTGGTGGATGTTTTTTTGGAAGTTGGGCCTGGGAAAGTATTGACCGGCTTGGTGAAACGGATAGACAATACTCTGGAAGCGATTCCGGTGAACAGCTATGAAGCTGTTTCTTCGATTTGATATTATTGAAATATAATCACATAAATCATATTACAAATAATTAAACAATTCAAAATCACTTCTACGGAGGCAAATTATGGTAACAGAGGCTCAAGTCATTGAACTCATCGCAAAACAATTGAACATCGATCCTTCAAAGGTTAAGATGGAGTCGACCTTCAACGAATTAGGGGCGGATTCGCTTCTCACAATGGAACTGCTGGTGAATTTTGAAGCGGAATACGACATTAGGATTTCCGAAGAGGAAGCCGCCAATTTCGAAACGGTGGGGGATGCGGTGAAATTTGTAATGAAAAATCTGGAATAACAAGCTATGACTGACTACCCTAAGAAGGTGGTCGTGACCGGTATGGGTTTGGTGTCGCCTATCGGCTTGAATTTGGAGGATTATTGGAAAAACCTCCTAAACGGAAAAAGCGGCGTTGCTCCCATTACTAAATTCGATACAACCGACTTCAAGACGAAATTCGCAGCGGAATTGAAGGAGTTTGACCCTGAGGATTATATGGACCGGCGGGAGGCCCGTTATATGGACCCCTTCTGTCATTATGCGGTCGCCGCTGCGGATATGGCGATAAAGGACGCTGGTTTAGAAGAAGAGAAGCTTGACCTTAACCGAATAGGGGTCATTGTCGGTTCCGGGATTGGGGGGATGTGTATCTTCGAGAATCAGGTGGAAGTAATGTTGAAGCATGGGCCTCGAAGGATAACCCCTTTTTTTGTGCCGATAATGATAATCGACATCGCTTCCGGTCATATCTCAATGCGCCACAATTTTAAAGGACCAAATTTTGCAACGGTATCCGCCTGCGCGACTGCGAGTCATGCTATTGGCACTGCTGTTGATAATATTCGACTGGGACGGGCAGATGTGATGGTTTGCGGGGGTTCAGAGGCGCCTATCACCAAAATGGGAATCGGCGGCTTCAACGCTATGAGGGCGATTTCCACCAGGAACGATGAACCTGAAAAAGCCAGTCGTCCTTTTGATAAGGATAGAGATGGTTTCATCGTTGGCGAGGGGAGCGGGATATTAATTCTCGAAGCGGAAGAACACGCTAAAACTCGAGGGGCGAGGATTTACGCTGAAATCACCGGGGTGGGATTCACCGCTGACGCATACCATATCACAGCGCCGGCTCCCGGAGGGGAAGGCGCGGTTAGAGCGATGAAAATGGCGCTCGACGAGACCGGCATTTCCCCGGAAGAAGTGGACTATATCAACGCTCACGGAACCTCCACTCTCTTGAATGACAAGAATGAGACCGAGGCGATAAAGACCCTGTTCGGCGAACATGCCTATAAGTTGAAGGTTAGTTCCACTAAATCGATGATAGGCCATCTGTTGGGCGCAGCAGGCGGGGTGGAATCCATCGCAACGATAATGTCGGTGGTCGAAAATAAGATTCATCCCACAATCAATTACGATACTCCCGACCCGGATTGCGACCTCGATTATGTGCCTAATAAAGCGATAAAACACACCACCAACCACGCGCTGTGCAATACTTTTGGGTTTGGCGGCCATAATGCGAGTCTGTTGTTTTCAAAATATCAATAAATAAAATCACAGCCTCGCCAATGTTCAGGTGGAAGAGGATATTTCGCAGAGCAGCCGTTGAATTCAATTGCTGGCGTTTATCCGAACTTGAAGAGAGAATAGGCTATCGATTTAGAGACCCGTCTTTGGCAGAACGAGCGCTACGGCATCGTTCGTCGCTTCAACAGGAGAAATTGGACCAAACTGACGCCTACGAACAGCTTGAGTTTCTGGGTGATTCAGTCATAGGGTTAATAGCGGCAGAGTATCTTTTCAGAGAATATCCCGATGAAGATGAAGGCAAGTTAACTCAGATTAAATCCCTGCTGGTATCAGGTGAAGTGTTAAGCCAGCGAGCCTTGGCTTTGGATCTGGGTCGTTTCTTATTAATGGGCGCTGGCGAGGTTCGTTCAGGCGGCAGAGAAAGACGCTCAATTCTGGAAGATGCTTTTGAAGCGCTGGTGGGAGCGGTTTATCTCGATGGCGGTCTGAAAGCGGCGCAACGGTTTGTTCAACGACATCTTCTGAGCTGTGTGGATGAAATTATCGATTCCGATGAACTGCGGAATTACAAAAGTATGTTGTTGGAATATGCACAATCCACTTCCACTTCCCAGCCGGTGTATATGGTAATGTCGGAATCCGGGCCCGATCACAAGAAAATATATACCATCGAAGTGTCTTTAAATGGTAAAATACTTGGAACCGGTGAAGGCAGGAGCAAGAAGCGAGCCGAGCAGAAAGCGGCAAGGGAGGCTTTGGAAAAATTGGGAGTACCTATTTCCGAATAGATACTGAAGACATAATTGGTAGTTCGTCATCCCGGGTGACATCTTTTTTATTCGTGTTCATTAGTGGTTAATTAGTCCGCTGTACAGCGGATTACCCAAACGATACAGCGAAGAATCCTCTTGTTTCTCAGAGACCTGAGACTCGAAACTCGAATCTCGCAGCACGCAGCTATTTTCAAGATAAACCTTCATGCGCCTGCGGCGCACCACCAAGCATGAAAACAGTACGACCCCTTCAGGGTCGCTATTATAAGATTCTTTCTCCGTAGGTTTCACCTACGGCTATTCAAATTTTTCCCCTTCGGGGAAATTACAATTTAACTATTTACTGTTCACAGTTTACTGTCGACTGTCGACTATTTTCAAAGTAAATGTAATATTATCAATTTGCTGACCAGACTACATAACCGAAAACCCTATAGACTGCTCGTTTATTTATTCGCAGTTACAACCGCGCTTTTAAGTCTTACTTATCCTGTTCAAGCCTACATCGGTCCTGGGGCGGGATTCGCTTTTTTATATTCGTTCTTCGTAATATTTCTGATTATATTCATCGCCCCCCTGTTTCTGATGATTTGGCCCTTATGGTATATCATTCATCGAATACGCACCGGCGGCGGTCCCAAAAACGCCCGGTTTAAAAGAGTAGTGATTCTTGGACTGGATGGGCTCGATCCGGACTTAGTTAATAAATATATAAGGGAAGATAAGCTGCCAAATTTCAAGCGCCTCGCTTCCGGAGGATGTTTTCATCGGTTGGGCACAACTTTTCCGGCGGTTTCACCGGTCGCCTGGTCGACATTCCAAACGGGAGTCAATCCCTGCAAACACAATATCTTCGATTTCCTCGGCCGCGACCTTAACACCTGCGCTCCCATACTATCATCCGCGTTCATCAGCGGTTCGCGAGGATTCAGAAAGATTGGCGGAATCCGCCTACCCAAAGGCAAACCCGTCATCAGACTCCTGCGAAAAAGCAAGCCCTTCTGGAAAGTACTGGGTGAACACGGGGTTTTTTCCACAATTCTGCGCGTACCCATCACCTTTCCTCCGGAGAAATTCTACGGCTTATCCATCTCAGGTATGTGCGCGCCGGACCTTAAGGGAACCCAGGGAACTTTCACCTGCTACAGCGCCGATAAATCCGAAAAACAGAGTACCGGCGGGGTCCGCATTCCTGTAATGTGGCAAAACGGGGTCATAGATACATACGTACCCGGTCCCCCGAATGCGCTTGGGGAAAACGGGAATGAAATGCGCATCCCTTTGCGCATCATCAAGGGGGACAACAGTATCAAACTGAAGCTCAACAACTCCACGCATACAATAAAGAAAGGCGAATATACCACTTGGATTAAGGTGTTGTTCAAGGCGGGTATGGGAATGAAAGCGGCAGGAATATGCCGTTTCCACCTAACCCAACTTGAACCTGATTTAGTAGTCTATATGTCGCCCATCAACATCGACCCGGAAAAACCTGCATTGCCGGTATCGCATCCGATTTATTACTCCGCATACCTTGCCAAGCTCCAAGGTCCTTTCGCTACTTTGGGATTGGCTGAAGACACCTGGGCGCTGAACGAAGGTGTAATCGATGATGAAGCCTTCCTTAAGCAAACCTGGAGCAACCACCTGGAGCGGGAGACGATGTTTTTCCACGCCTTGAAAATGAATCGGAAGGGGGTTGTGGTCTGCGTCTTCGACACTTCTGACCGCATTCAGCATATGTTCTGGCGCTATATGGAATCCGACCACCCCGCCAACAATGGAAACGGAATCCCCGCCGACCGCAATCCCATTGAGGAGATGTATATAAAGATGGATGATTTATTGGGCAGGACCCGCGAAAAGATGGGCGATGACGAGGTCTTAATGGTAATTTCCGACCACGGCTTCAAATCTTTTCGCCGATGTTTCAGCGTCAACGCCTGGCTGCTTGAGAACGGCTATCTGCACCTGAAGGAGGGCGCTGAAGGCGGGGATTTCTTTCTGAATGTGGATTGGACGCGTACCAAAGCATACGGCGTAGGACTGGGCGGATTTTTCATCAATCTCAAAGGGCGCGAACGAAACGGCATCGTCAATCCCGGCGAAGAATATCAATCGCTGAAACGGGAACTCATTGAAAAACTGACCGGTCTGAAAGACCCCGGCACCGGTGAAACCGCTATCAACAAGATTTACGAACTGTCAGAGACCGGCAGCGGTCCTTACGGTAAAAATGGTCCCGACCTGCTTTTCGGCTTCAATCCCGGCTATCGCACTTCCTGGTATTCGGTTACCGGAGACACTACCGGTCCCATTTTCAGCGACAATATCAAGAAATGGAGCGGCGATCATTGCATCGACGCTCCTCAAGTTCCGGGGATATTCTTTGCGAATCATAAGATCGCTCACAATAATCCCCATTTGCGGGATATATCCGCCACCTGCATCGACCTATTCGGTTTGAAGCCGCCATCTTATATGGAAGGCAGACCGCTGATGAAGGAGTGATACTCTCTTTTTATTAAGGATTCACAGTAGATAAAGTAATGAATTAATAATAAGGATTCACAGTAATAAAGTAATGAAGTAATAATAAGGATTCACAGTAATAAAG